>JAESQQ010000092.1 GCA_016765095.1 Planctomycetota bacterium
CAGCTACGTCTGCGGCCGCCTCGCCAGCCGCCGCCGAGGCTCCGGCCGCTTGGGGAGCGCCGCCGCCCTTCTTCTTCTTCCGCTTGCGCTTTCGCTTGGCCATGGGGGCGAGAGTCTAACCGCCACAGGGAGCGTCGCGCTCCAACTGCTGCTTTGGGAGAGGACCCCTCTGAGCGGCCGGGCACATGGGTGACGCAGGAGCCTGGGGGCCCCTATTCTCTGTTTCTGTTCTCTGTTTCACTGTTGATATCCCCTGTTCCAGTGAACAGTCGCCCCACACCACACTCTCCCTTCCTCCCGCCGGCGGTCGGTTCTCCCGGTAAGGTGCTTCTTCGCGGAGGGGCGAGTGTCGAGCAATAGCCTCGCGGCCGTTGACCTTGGGTCCAACAGCTTCCACATGGTCGTCGCGCGCCGCGTCGACAACGAACTTCGGCTCGTCGACCGAATGCGCGAGCGCGTCCAGCTCGCTGCGGGGCTCGACGCGAATCAGGAATTGACCGCCGAGGCGCAGGAGCGGGCGCTCCTCTGCTTGGGCCGGATGGGGCAACGCCTCCGCGATCTCGCTCCAGACAAAGTCCGGGCAGTCGGGACCAATACGCTCCGCAAGGCCAAGAACGCGCCTGAATTCCTCAAGCGCGCGCGAGAGGCGCTTGGACACCCGATCGAGATCATTGCGGGCCTCGAAGAGGCTCGCCTGATCTACCTCGGCGTCTCTCACTTCCTCGCCGACGAAGAGACGCGCCGACTGGTGATCGACATTGGCGGAGGCAGCACCGAGTGCATCGTGGGCGAAGGCAGCCAAGTCCTCGAAGCCGACAGCCTCCACATGGGCTGCGTCAGCTACAGCTTGCGCTTCTTCCCCGACGGAGAGCTCCGCCGCAAGCACCTCCGAGCTGCGGAGCTAGCGGCCCGCCTTGAGCTGCGGACCCTCGAGCGACGCTTTCGGAGCCTGGGCTGGGACGTGGCCTATGGGGCCTCGGGCACCGTCCACGCGATAAGCAACGTGCTGCGTCAAAACGAGTGGACGGAGGGAGAGATCACCCCCAACGGACTGCGCCAGCTCCGCAAGGCGATCCTCGCGGCCGGACATCGTGACCAGCTCTCGCTGCCTGGGCTCAAGTCCGAGCGCGCGGCGGTGCTCGCCGGTGGAGTCGCGATCCTCCAGGCGCTGTTCGAGAGCCTCGGAATCAAAGAGCTGAGGACTTCAAAGACGGCGCTCCGCGAAGGAGTCCTCCTCGACCTCGACGGACGCGGCGCGCAGAAGGAGGTCCGCGAGCAGACGATCCGCCGGCTCATGGTTCAGTACCGGATCGACCTCGACCAGGCCGATCGCGTCGAGCGGACGGCGACCTACCTCCTCCAACGCGTCGCAGAGGCCTGGGACCTCGGGGACTCCGAGGCCAAACGCCTCCTCCGCTGGGCGGCACGGCTCCACGAAGTTGGACTCGTGATCAACTACAGCTCGTACCACAAGCACGGCGCCTACTTGCTCGAAAACGCCCACATGGCAGGGTTCAGCAACGACGCCCGAACACGCCTGGCGGCGCTGGTCCGGCTCCACCGCCGCAAGCTGACGGGCTCCGATCTCGCGAGTTACACGATCCTCAACAAGCCGCGCTACCTGAGGCTAGGGGTCCTGCTCCGGCTGGCGGTTCTCCTCAACCGGGGGCGCAGCCCGCGACCTCTGCCCTACTTCGGAGTCGAGGCGAGCCCGGAAGGAGTCACGTTCGACTTCCCGCCAGAGTGGCTCGAGGAGCACCCCCTGACCGTGGAGGACCTGCGCGTGGAGCGCGGGCTCCTCGAGGCCCGTGGCGTCACGCTCCAAGTCTCGCCGAACAGCGAGTAAGCCGAGCGTGGCGACCTACGTTGTGGGCGATCTCCAAGGCTGCAACGCCACGCTGCGTTCACTCCTTCAGACCCTCGCAATCGACCCCGGTTCCGACGAGGTCTGGCTGACCGGCGATCTCGTCAACCGCGGCGCCAACTCGCTCGACGCGCTCCGCTGGGCTCGCGAGCACGCCCAGGTGACCGTCCTCGGCAATCACGACCTCCACCTCCTCGCCGTCGCGCTGGGGATCCGCGGGCAGCGGCCGGGGGACACCCTGGACGCGATCCTCGACGCACCCGATCGCGACGAGCTCCTCGACTGGCTCGCGTCCCAGCCTCTCCACCGCTCGGCCCCCGCCCAGGCCGGGGCCCCAGCTTGGCTCTTGGTCCACGCCGGGCTCCTCCCCACTTGGACCCTTGAGGAGGCGAGTCGGCTCGCCACCCAAGCCAGCGAGGCCCTTCGCGCGGACCGGCGCGGCTTTCTCGAGGGGCTCTTCGACCGAAAGGCTCGGCGACGTGATCCGCTCTTGGCGGCAACGCGGGCCCTGACGACACTCCGCTGCGTCGACGACCAGGGGGAGCTCTACGCGGATCACAAAGGGGAGCCCAGCGACCGCCCAGACGGAACGCACCCCTGGTTCAGCGCGCCGACGCGGGCTTGGGCTGGTCAATGTCGCGTCCTGTTTGGACACTGGGCCGCGCTCGGGCTGCACGTCGGGGAGGAGGCCGTGGGCCTCGACTCCGGCTGCGTCTGGGGTCGAGGGCTGAGCGCCTATCGCCTCGAAGACGGCGCGCTGGTCACCGCGCCGACCGAACCTGAGGATCTTGGCCCCAGCTAAGTCGGCGGAGCGGTGCCCTGCGAGGCGCCCCCCGGGCCCCGCCCCGGGCCCGAATTCGGCTCGGCTTCTCCTCGGGAAAGGTCTCGTGGCTGGCGGGTCGCAGCCCGAAGCGAATACACTCTGAGGAACGTGTCTGCCGCGATTAAGTTCACCTGCCCTCACTGTGAGCGTATCTGCAAGGTCCCCGCGGAGCTGGGGGGCAAGCAGGGTCGCTGCCCCGGTTGTAGGAAGGGGCTTGAGGTCCCGGCCGAGACCCCCCACCACCTCCTCTCAGGTCGACAGACAGCGGCCGTCGAGGAGGAGCAAGCTCCGCTCCCGAGCGAGGACGTCTCCGCCAAAGAGACTCGCGCGGACCCCGGCGCCCAGGCGGCCAGCCCCAAGGCTCGCTCGACCGGGCGCCAGGCCCTCTTCGGCAAGCACTCGACCGGGAGTCACAAACGCCGCTCGGGACGCAATCGACGCCGCTCGAGTCAGGGTGAGATCTTCTTCGACGAGACCGGCCCGATCCTCTGCCCCGCTTGCAAACTGGACGTGCCCGCGGGTGCCTTCGAGTGCCCTCACTGCCAAGCTGAGCTTCGTACCCAGCTGGTGAAGGGTGGGCTGCACTGGTCGATCCCCCTCTCGTTCCTGTTCGCGCTCCCGATCCCCGTAATCGGACTCCTCCTCGCCCAGCTCGGGCTCCGCCGAGCTCGGCAGCGCAACAACTACGAGAACGTGGCCTGGGCCGCGGTCCTGCTCAGCGGAGCCAACCTGACCTTCGGGATCCTCTACATGGTGAATGGAATCCTGACCGAGTGAAGGTGGGCCCTAGCGAAGCTCTGCTCCTAGGAGTCTTGATCGCGCTCACGTGCTCAGGCTGCGGGGTGACCGAGGTCCT
This sequence comes from Planctomycetota bacterium, assembly GCA_016765095.1. Taxonomy (GTDB): domain Bacteria; phylum Planctomycetota; class J058; order J058; family J058; genus NORP233. Next base: position 3,544 of record JAESQQ010000092.1, read on the forward strand.
CCAGGAAGACGCCTCCGGTCAAGCGATCCTGATCCGGAGCCCCCAACCCGACGCTGAGGACTTGGCAGATCTCAAGGAGACCTACGGCCTCAAGACCGTGCTCAACCTCCGCGGAGAGAGCCCGGGCAAGAGCTGGTTCGAGGAGGAGCGAGACGGGGTACGAGCGATTGGGGCCGAGTGGCTGCACCTCGCGGTCAGCGGGAGCAAACCCCCAAGACCCGAGGAGTTGAGCGAGTTCTTCGATCTCGTCGAGGACCGGGCCAAGTGGCCGATCCTGATCCACTGCCAAGGAGGGGTCCACCGCGCAGGCGCTTACTCCGCGCTCTATCGCATGCAGTACCAAGGCTGGGCGCCGGCACGCGCCGTTGAGGAAATGGAGGACAACTACTTCAACTGGACGACGCGCGACCGCTCCGCGCTCAAGGAGTGGCTCCTGCGCTACGTCCGCGATCCGAGTCGGCGTCTCCCCAGCCCGCCCGCTAAGCCAGCCTCGATTGAGGGCTTCCGGTAGGCTCAGACCAGGCCCGCAGGACCTCCCCGGCTCCGACTTGGGTCCCGAGCCCCCAGCGAGGCCGAGTGAACTCCAAACCCAGCGAGCCGAAGGCGAGCGAGGACGGCGCGGAGCTCAGCGATTCAAGCGACGCGACCTTGATCTACGAGGAGGGCGTCTTCGACTCGGACGGGCGAACCGCCGCTGACCCGTTGGAGGCCACCGCCGGAGAGGAGGCCCCGACCGCCGAGGGAGGCCCGCTCCAGGCAGGACCCGACCCCAAGGCCGAGGCGAACGAGCTGTCCGACGGAACGGTCGTCTACGAGGAAGGAGTCTTCGATACAGACGGACGCTCGCCGATAGACCCGCTCGAGCGCACGGCCGTTGACGAGGACGATCGGCCCCCAGCCGAGCCCGACGCGACCCCCAGCGCGTCACCCACG
>JAESQQ010000867.1 GCA_016765095.1 Planctomycetota bacterium
CGGGCGGGGGTAAACCCCGCCCCTACATTCACCCGTACCGGAAGTTCTTGCGGGCAGCATTAGGGAACACGCTCAGGGGTCGAACTCGGCCCACGTGGAGCAGGCATCAATGAGCTACGACCTACACTAAAGGTCCTCGTCTCCCCCTCGGCCAGAGCGGGGCCTATGATCCCTCCCCGCCAAGCCAAGAGAGGCCCGACATGCTCCGAACCACGCTTATGACCCTGGCCACTGGGCTGACCTTGTTGGCTTGCACGGCGAGTACGGCCCTCGGGCAGGAGGCTGCGCCCCTCCCCAAGCCCCGACTCCAAATCCCCGGCTCCCCTGCGGCCCTCTCTCCCAAGGGTGAGCGAGTCCTTTGGCTCGCCCGCGGGGAGGCAAAGGAGGGGGAGAAGCGAGGGGGCTTCGAGATTCACGCCCTCGACCTCAGCGACGCGGCCGCCAAGCCCCGCAAGGTCCTCGACTTGAACTTGCCTAGCGACGACTACTATTCCTACCTCCACAACGGCGGACCTCGCCAGTGGGCTCCCGCCGGCGACCGCTTCGGCTTCACGACTCGCAGTGGGCCCAAGGGTTCATATGTCTGCGGAATCGCGACCCTGGACGGCAAGACGCAGGTCTTCAAGGGCGAAACAGACACCTTCCTCCTCTGCTTCGACCCCCGCGGCACGGGCGGCTACTACGTGGAGGGGAACTTCAAGGGCCGGCCTCCGGGCTTCGAACTCCGCACCTTTGGTGGCGACGCCGAGCGAGTCGTCTACGCGAGCGAGAGCGATAGCATCTACTTCCTGGACCCCTCTCCCCAGGGAACCCGCCTGGGTCTGATCCTCGGGAATCGCAAGGTGGGTCTGAGCGTCGGAATCCTCGAACTCAAGACCGGGAAACTCACGAAGTCGAAGCCGATTCGGGTCGACGATCACTTCCTCAAGCCTCGCCTCCAGTGGACTCCGAGCGGAGACGCTTTGATCCTGACGACGCGCGGCAAAGCGGGGAAGTGGCCTGCAAACGTGGTCCGGTGCGACGCCAAGAGCGGCGAACTCAAGGTCCTCGTCGCCGAGGCCGGCTGGGCCGTGGGTGGGGTCCTGCGCAACGGCCTCGTCTCGCTCTACGACCGGAGTGAGAAGAAAGTCGCGCTCCTGGATCCCAAGACCGGAACGCTCAGCGTGCCCAATGGGGAGGTGTTCGTCCTCCAGCAGGTCAAGGGGCGCTCCCTCGTGTTCGAGCCCAAGCGCCGCGCGCTCTTTGTCGACTAGTTGGGACTGACCAGGAGGTTTGGTTCTCCCCGGCCGGAGCCTGGCCCTACCTTCCCGCAGTGGAGCGGTTGCCTGCCTCGGCGTGCGGCAGGAGAAGCGCAGCGAGCTCGGTGGCGTCGAGCTCCAGGCGGCCCCACTTGACTAGCCGCGCGATCAGGAGCGCGGCCAGCCCGCTCTCCTTGCTGGCCGCCCTTAGCCAAGCGAGCCCCTCCGGTCGTTCCAAGACCACCCACACGCGAAACCACTGCTCGGCTCGCTCGTCGACGGCTGATTGCTGCCCGCCCCACAGCGTCTTGATCACCGAGACCATTCCGACCATGCCTTCGAGGTCACGGCTCCTCGCCGCGGCGTCGTAGGTGCTCCAAGTCACGCGAACGTTGCTCTTTCGACCTCTCATGCGCTGAAAGCGCGCCCAGCCCGGTCCCCGATAAGTGAGCAAGCGCGCGTCGACCTTTGTCAGCAACCCCTTGCGCGGGGCCTCGTCGAGAGGCGGCACCTTGACGGTGACTTCGGGCTCGTCAGCCTCGTGCTCGATCTCGTCTGCGCGATCGCCGACGAGGGCCCGCTCGTCGCTCCGTCCCGGTGGGTCACCAGCGGTGAGGGTCCGAGCCACGCGGGAGTCAAGGTGTCCCTGGCCCCCTGCCTCCTTGAGCGCATGTTGGTCGACGCCGAACTGCGCGCGAAGAAGGGGGACCTGCCGACGACTCCTCACTACCGGGCGCGCTTTCGCGGGAACCGCCTCATCTTCAGCTGGTCACTCAAGTGGTCCAGCAAGGGCGGTAAGCCGGTCTGGAAGCGGATCTCGGCTGGAGGCCCGACTCCAACCGGACTCGTTGACCACCTAACCGTAGTCAAGAGCGAGGTCGAAGCCACCAAGAAGGGGTTCCTCTATCGGGTCCGGCTTCGATTTCAGATTGGAAAGCTGAAGTACGACACGCTGCTGAGAGCTGAGTTCGAGGTCCCGACCCCAGGCTCAACCGCGACAACGGCCGTGGCCCGCCACTCGATCGAGTGGAGAGGGCCCTACAAGGTCGGGGGAGGCCCTCCCGAGAAGAAGCCCGCTCCGGGGAAGAAGGCCGAACAGCCGGACACCCAGGCGCCGAGAGTGGTGACTCCGAAGCCGACGGCGACTCCCTCCAAGCCTCGCAAGGACTGACTCGTCCTCCGCTGACGCCTTGCCCTGATCCTTGAAGCCCTCCTCAGGTCGACCGCGTGCTCCCTAGTTGGTGTCCCCTCGCCCGAGTCGATCTGCCGACAGAACTCCTCCCTGGTCTAGCCGAGGTCACCCCCGAGCGTCATGCTGTGCGAGTGAGCGACGCAGACCTCAGAGGGCTAGAGCGAAAGTGGCGCGAGACGGGCAACGTCGAGGACGAGGCGGCTTGGCTGCTGGCGCGAGTGCGCGTGGGTGACCTGGCACAGAGCGATTTGGACCTGGCTGCCTGCCTCGGCTACACCCCCGCCTGTGTTGCGGCCCCTGGGCAGAGCCGACTTCGATTCACGGGCGATTGGCTCCAGCTCGCGCGCCAACTTCAGGAGTGGGGCCTTCACATCACCCTAAGGGCCACCGCAGCGGCTGTTCGTGCCAGCCAACCGGTGGGTAGGGATCTACTGGCGGTAGAGCAGGTCGAGAGCTGGCTCTGTGGACTCGAGCCAGCACCCGATCCGAAGGAGAGCGACCCTCTCTCTCCACAGCGGCATGCCTGGCTATTGGCTCCGCGAGGTTTGGAAGGAGGACAAGCTCTTGTCGAACGGCCCTGATCCTTTGGCTGGAGCGAGGGCTTGGGCACTGCACGCGGGCTCAGCCATTCGCTATGCCAGGGTCAGCGAGACCGTGGCCGCCCTTGCGTTCCGCGACGAACTCGTCCCCTGGGCGCTGGGGGACTCCGACCCTGTCCGCGAACGCGTCGAAGCCCGCCGGCGAGAAGTCGTCCGCACGAGAACCGCTGATTGATTCCCGGATCAGGGCGTCATTAGAACCCTCCTACGATCGCGTAGACGAAGGCCACCGGTAGCACGAGAACGAGTTCGGCTGAGAACATGCTCGCGTCCAGGGCCAGAGTAAACGGAGTCAGGAGGGCGGCCCCAAACTGAGAGAGCGTCCTCCGAGGAGATCGGGGGCAGACATGCACGGAGTCCATGTCCGAGCGGCAGAAGTTCCCCACCCAAGACCCTGCCCCTCAGAGCTTGACGAGGTGGGACTCGATCGCGCCCTCGGACGAGAGCTGGTGAAGCGTCCAAGAGGCCTCGGCCCCGTCCAGGCCTCCGGTCCGGCCTTGACAGTAGACCGGCACGCCAGCCACGACCTCAGTGTCGAAGGCGTCGGGGTAGCCCGGCTCCCAGTTGTGAATGTGGCCGCAGAGGTAGGTCTTCGGCGTCGGCTGCAAGCCGCCGAGCAGCTCGAGCAGCTCGCGGTAGCTGTCCTCGAAGAACGAAGTCCCCGTCAAAATGTTCGGTGCGGACTCGGGGAGGGGGAAGTGGTGAGCGGCGACCACGAGGTGCTTCGGCTCGACGTCGTTCAGCGCCGCGAGGGTGGGCGCGCTCAGGGAGGGATCGAGCCAGCCTCGCCAAGAGCCGAGGTAGTTCAAGCGGTGCGTCTTGACCAAGGTGTCGAGGAGGAGCAGGTGCCAGTCGCCGGTCAGCGCCTTGAGCGAAGGGAGCTTCGCGCCGCCGCCGATCGGCGACCCCATGAACTCGCCAAAGAGCTCGTCGAAGAAGGCGCTCGTCGAGCGCAGACTGGGGAAGCCACCCGCTATGCAGCGGAGAAGATTGGCGTAGGAGTGGCGATAGAGATCGTGGTTCCCAGGCAGGATCGTGAGCCGCTCGGGATCCCACCAGCCTGAAGTCTGCAGGACCTCCCGCATGTCCTGCAGGTGCTTCGGGTCGGAGAAGTCGACGAGGTCACCCGCGATCAAGAGGTGGTCCGCTGAGTGTTCGATCGCCGCGGCGAGGGCGCGCTCGAACGAATCGAGCCGAGCCGACGTTCCGTCGTAGTGAAGATCTGAGAAGTGCGCGAGCTTCAGGGCTCGGGCTCGTCCCTGAGGGGGGAGGGGTTCTCTGGGGTGGCGAGGTCTTCTTCGGAGGCTGCCTCCCCGGGGCCTGACGAGGCCGGACGAATGATTCGGTCGACTCCCCAGTAGACGCAGAGCACTCCAAGAGCTCCGATCAGCGCTCCCAAAGACGCCACGAGCGAGTAGCCCGCGAAGAACACGAGCCAAGTCTGTGGGCTGTCTATCTCTCTCCCGATCGGATACAGCGTCGTCATAGCCGCCCCGCAGACGAGACAAGGCAAGGGGAGGCTCTTAAAGGCGCGCAGGCGGAGCAGGAACGCCAGCGCGCCGCTGAGGGCCGCGATCATGAACAGGCCCGGCAAGACCACGAGCACGACCGACCTGCCGCCGACGCTGTCTGGGTCGGGAGTCAGCATTAAGTCCAGCGTTTCGCTCGCGCTCGCCATGGCTTGGGCGATCGTGCCTCCGCCGAGCAGGCTCTCGGTGTAGGGAGCTTGGAAATAGGCTCCGCCAAACCCGATCAAGGCCAGGAGCCACACCCCGACGCCCAGCAGGCCGTCGCGCAGTGCAGCGCGAGGCCGCTGGAGCGCGGCGAATTCGAGGTGGGCGAGAGGGAGCGCGACGAGAGCGAAGAGCACGCCGTGAAACGCGTTGAAACCGAACTCCCGCCACAGCGCGACCCCGACTGAAGCCAAGATCAGGCAGGCCACGGCTCGGAGAGCAGATCGTCGTCGGTTCCGAACACCAAAGAGCGGCTCGTCCACAAAATCCTCGGGAGGCTGTTGGCCGCCGCCAGAATCGCCTCTCAAGGGGCGACTAGCAAACGCATTCCTCAGCTCGAGCGGGGGTGCGCCTGGCGATAGACGTCGATCAAGTGAGCCGGCGAGACGTGGGCGTAGATCTGGGTCGTCGCCAAGCTGGCGTGGCCGAGCAGCTCTTGGATCGCGCGGAGGTCGGCGCCGTTCTCGAGAAGCTGGGTCGCGAAGCTGTGGCGCAAGGTGTGAGGCGTGACCCAGTTGGGGAGCCCCGCGTCGAGTGCGCTTCGCTCGACGAGGGCGCGGGCCCCACGCACCCCGAGGCGCTGGCCTTGGCAGTTGAGGAAGAGCGCGACGCGTGTCGCTGGGCGCCGCTTGGCGCGCGCCGCGAGGAGGGGACGCTCTTGCTCGCGGTAGCGCTCGATCCGCTCGAGCGCGCGAGCCCCCAGGGGCGCGAGGCGCGTCTTGTCCCCCTTCCCGACGACCCGCAAGCAGGCCCCAAGACCGCTCGACTCGACGTGGCTGTGGTCGAGTCGAACCAACTCGGAGATTCGAAGCCCGGCCCCGTAAAGGGTCCCCAGGATCGCCTCGTCGCGCAGCGGGTAGGAGTGGTGGGCCGCGTGCGGGGCCTCAAGCAGTCGCCGGACCTCGGCTAGGCGGAGGAAGCGCGGAAGGCCCCGGCGCGGGGCCGGCGAGCGGACCTCGCGGGTCGGGTCTTTGTCGACGTGGCCCTCCCGGTGCAGGAACCGATAGAACGTCCGCAACCCCGCCAACCGGCGCTGGGTCGAGCTCCGCGCCATGCCTCCTCGCTTGAGGTGGGCGAGGTAGGCCCGCAGCTGGAGCCGAGTCAGGGAGTTGGGATCGAAGCGCCGCTCGAGGGGATCGAACTCCGCCCGCTCGGGGCCGTCGAGGAAGTCGAACAGGGCCCGCACGTCGCCTAGGTAAGCCCTTCGAGAGTGGGGGCTTAGGTTCCGTTCGAGACGCAAGTAGGCGTCGAAGTGTGTCGCCCAGTGGGCTTGGCTCGCGATCACTTTCCCTTATCGACTTCAGGCGGCTCCTAGCACCAGTCGCTCGGGCAAGTCACTGTGCTAACTGAGCTTGTGAGCCGGCACTGCGCTGGCTAACGGGTGCGAAACCTGAAGGCTAGTTCGCCGTTAGAAAGCTCAGCCTGGAGACGCTATGCAGTCCGCCCGAAGTCGCTTCCTAGTTCCCGCCCTAGCCCTCCTGATCGGGGGAGGGGTCGTCCTGACCGAGGTCAACCGGGTCGAGGCCGGGCCGAGTGACAAGGAGAAGGCCCAAGCTGAGAAGAAGGGCCTCGCGAAGCCGGCCAAGGTCGCCCGTCGGATCGACGTGATGCTCGCCAAGCGCTGGAAGAAGGACAAGCTCAAGGTCGCCGATCGCACGACCGACGCCGAGTTCCTCCGCCGCCTCAGCCTCGACTTGACCGGCTCGATCCCGAGCGAGGAAGTCGCGCGCCGGTTCCTCGCCAAGCGAGGCGGGGACCGCGAGGCCCTCATCAAGGAGCTGATAGGGAGCAAGGCCTACTCCCGTCACATGGCGACACGTTGGGCGAACCTCCTCGTCGGGCGTCGCTACTTGATCCGCCTCCGGACCTACAAGCGCGTAATGCGCATGCAGCGGGCCAAGCGCAAAATGGCCGAGCGCATGATGGGCGGCGAGAAGGGCATGGACGAAGGCTCGATCCAGGGCTACGGCGCTGACAACGAGATCCTGACGTTCACCGAGTGGCTCGAGCGCCAGTTCAGCGAGAACCGCCCCTTCGGCGAGCTCACGACCGATCTCCTCGCAGCCGAAGGGACCCCGCTCGATAACCCGGCCGTGCACTACATGCTCAGCTTCCGCGAGGGCAAGGCGCCCGAGACCACCGGCCACGTGATGCGCGTGTTCCAAGGCCTCCAGCTCCAGTGCGCCCAGTGCCACGACGACAAGTACGAGCCCGAGTGGACCCAGCGCGTGTTCTGGGGCGTGACGGCCTTCTTCACGCGAACCAAGATCCGCCGCCTCCCGCCTCCCGGCATGACGCGACAAGAGGCCAAGAAGGCAGGCAAGCGCGGCCCCTTCCAGGTCCGCGACCTCCCCCGCGGCCAGGTCCGGATCCCGGCCCCTCCCGGCGAGACCGGGCGCCTCGTGCTGCCCGAGTTCATTACGGGCGAGGTGATCTCGCCCGCCAAGAACGTCAAGCGACGAGTCGAGTTGGCCAAGATCATTACGGCTCAGGACAACCCCTACTTCGCCCGCGCGATCGTCAACCGGACTTGGTCCTTCTTCTTCGGGCGCGGCGTGATCGACCCCGTCGACGCGATCAACCAAGACGACTTCGCGCTCCCCGAGCTGATGGAGGTCCTCGAGGACGACTTCCGCCGCAGCGGCTACGACCTCCGTCGCCTGGTCTCGATCCTGATTCGGACCCGGGCCTATCAGCTCAGCTCACGCGGCAAGGCGGAAGGCCGCGCTGACTCCGAGGAGCTGTTCGCGAGAATGCCCCTCCGTCAGCTCGCCGCCGAGCAGCTCTTCTATTCGGTCGTTCAGGCCACGGGCATAGAAGACGTCGGCAACGGCAACCGGCGCGTCCGGCGCCGCCTCGAACAAATGAAATTCCGGCTCCTGCGCCAATTCGTGGTCACGTTTGGGACCGAGGACGAGGACGGCGAGTCGGTCGAGGAGGGCACGATCCCCCAAGCGCTAATGCGCCTCAACGGACCCCTGACCAACAACGCGGTCCGACCGCGTCCCGGCCACCCCGTCTACGACCGACTGTTCCGAATGGACAAAGTCGTCGATCGGATCGAAATGATCTACCTCCGTGTCCTGAGCCGCCGACCGACGGCTAAGGAGCGCAAGAAAGTCCTCAAGTTCTTGTCTCTCCCCGAGAACCGCCAAGCGCTTCACCAGGCGAACGCCACCGCCGACGTGATCTGGGCCTTGCTCAACTCCGCCGAGTTCAGCCTCAACCACTAACTAACCGCAGCGCCTCGCGTCAGCGACCCGCACCTCCCAGGAGCACACCTATGACTGCTCGCCGCCACCGCTGCGACTCCTCTCCCACCGGCCTCGATCGCCGAGGCTTCCTCGGCCTCTCCATGGGTGGCTTCCTCGGCCTCTCGCTAGGCGGCTTCAGCCAGTTCGCCATGGCTCAGGAGGCGTCCAAGATCGCGGGCTTCGGCACCGCCGAGCACCTCGTGATCCTCTGGCTCAACGGGGCCTCGAGCCAAATGGAGACCTGGGACCCCAAGCCTGGCCACAAAAACGGAGGCCCGACCAAGGCGATCAAGACCCGCGCCAAGGGCCTTGAGATCGCGCACACCCTCCCGCGCCTCGCCGAGCACGGCGACAAGCTCTGCGTCGTGCGGAGCATGGCGACCGGCGAGGGCAACCACCAGCGGGCGCGCTACTTCCTCCACACCGGCTACGTGCCCTCGGGCACCGTTCGCCACCCCGACATTGGCTCCTTGATCTGTCAGCAGAAGGCCGAGGAGGAGGCCGAGCTGCCCGCCTACGTCTCCCTCAACGGCGCCCCGAGTCCAGGCTCAGGAATCCTCGGCGTCGCGCTGGCTCCCTTCAGGATCCAAGACCCGACCAAGCCCGTCGACAACCTGGCCTATGCCAGCGGCGTGGACAAGAAGCGCTTCGCCCGTCGCCGTCGACTCCTCGCGGACCTCGGCCAAGAGTTCGGCCCCGCTCACGGAGACGCCGACGAAGTCGACGGCCACGAGCAGGTCGTCGCCAAGGCCGACCGCATGATGCACTCCAAGAAGATCAAAGCCTTCCGGTTGGGCGAAGAGACGGAGGCGGTCCGCGCGGCTTACGGGCAGAACAAGTTCGGCCAGGGCTGCCTCATGGCGCGTCGCCTGATCGAGCAAGGCACGAAGGTGATCGAGGTTCAGCTCAACGGCTGGGACACCCACAAGGACAACTTCAACCGCACGACCAAGCTAACTGGCCAGCTCGATCAAGGCTTCTCGGCGCTCCTGGCGGACCTCAGCCAGCGCGACCTGCTCAAGAAGACGCTCGTGGTCTGCATGGGAGAGTTCGGGCGGACGCCGCGGATCAACGCCAACGAAGGCCGCGACCACTACGCCAAGGCCTGGAGC
>JAESQQ010000868.1 GCA_016765095.1 Planctomycetota bacterium
ACCCCGCCCCTACTGGCCCGTGGCGCGCCTATGTGATCTGTAGTCGGAGAGGCTCCCCTCCCCACCCCTCGCGCCGCGACACCGGAGACGTCGCCCGGCCCTTGTTCGGCTTGAGCGAAATCTGCTCACTTCTTGGACGAATCGCTAAGTCCTCGCGCAGGTGTCGGTTGCGTTTGGAACCTGAGGCTCCCCGGCTGCGTCCAAGCAGCCTGCCCGGAGCCCAGTCCTCTATGAAGACCTCCCCTCCCTTGCGCCTCGTTCCGCGCTTCGTTCCTCAGGCGCGAGTCCTCAGCGCGTGCCTCGTGCTGGCCGTTCTCGGCCTCGCAGGCGCTCAAGAGTCCGCAGCCCAGGAGCCTGAGCGGCCTCGCGCGAGCCAGTTGGCGGACGTGTTCGGTCCCGACGGGTCGATCGCGGTCCCCTACGACGAGCTGCTCCGGCTGATTCGCGGCGAGCGTTCCCCGACGGAGCCCGGTCCCACCGACTTGCGCGCACCCAGCGGATTCGTGCTCGTGGGCGCGACCGTCAAGGCCCGCGCCCGCGACACGGTGATCGAGCTCGAGGCGACCATAGACCTCGACCTCGTCGGGGCAGAGGGCTGGGTCATAGTTCCCCTCCGCCTCGGGCAAGCTGCGCTGAAGGGCGCAACGGTCGGCGGCAAGCCAGCCGTGATCGGCGGCCTCGGCGAGCTCCTGAACATGACTCCGGCCCGCAACGCCGCCGAGCGCCGCCGGCGTGGGTATGGGGTCCTCCTGCGCGGGCAGGGCCGCAAGACCGTCGTCATTAGGGGCGAGCTCCCCCTCTTCCGCGGGGCCGGCACCGCCAGCATGACCCTCGACTTGCCCTCCGCAGCCCTGACCAAGTTCGAGCTGAACGTCCCCTCGAGTAACGCCGCCATGGCGGGTCAGCTAACCCGCGAGACGCCCAAGGTCGTCGAGGGCCGCGGGACGATCGTGGCCTACTTTGGGGCCCACCGGACCGCGCGCGCTTCCTGGGGTGTCCGCGCCAAGCGGAGCAGCAGCGAGCCGGTCGCGCGCAGCAAGCCCTTCGTGACCGCCGTGACCCACAGCGCGGTTCGCCTCGAAGAGGGCGTCCTTCTGACCACGGTTTGGCTCGACGTCCGGGTCCTCAAGGCCTCGACTCGCACGCTCCGGATCAGGATTCCTACCGGGGCGACGCTCCTGGAGGTCAAGGGACTCGAGCTGGCGCGCTACCCCGAGCCCAAGCCGACGTCCAAGGGTCAGCTGGTCGTGCTCAATCTTCGCCGCCCGCTGATCGGACAAGCCCGTTTGATCTTGGAGTTGGAGCAGAACCTCCCCGAGGACGCGGACGTCGTCCCGGTTCCGCGCGTCGAGACGGTCGGGACCGAGCGTGAGCGCGGGACGGTCGCGGTTCGCGCTGCTCGCTACCTGACGCTCGAGCCTCGCGACGTGAAGGGGTTGACGAAGGTCCAGCCCAAGGCCTTTCCCGACGAGCTCCACGCTTACCTCGGCTGGAAGACGGGCGAGTCGCGCCCGCCTCTGGTCTTCCAGCACCGCGGCGGAGCCTGGAGCCTCAAGGTCGCGACGCGCGCGGTCAAAGCCGAGATCGAGGCCAAGCTTTACAGCCTCGCGATCGTCCGCGAGGAGGACGTCGCTCTCGGCACGACGGCCTTGATCACCGTCCGCAAGCGCCCTGTGTTTGGGCTCCGGTTCGCGCTCCCCGAGGGCTACACCTTCCTTCACTTCGGCGACCCACGCCAAGTTCGCGACCACCGGATCGAGGACGGCAAGGTCCTCGTGGTCGAGCTGCGGAAGCCGATCAAGGCCGACAAGACCCTCGCGATCGGCGTGTTCGGGCTCGTTCGACGCGACGCGAAGTCGGACACCGTCCAAGTGACTCGCCTCCGACTTCTGGGCGCGAACAAGGAGTCGGGCAATCTCGCGGTCGGCGCGCGGCAGCACCTCCAGCTCGCTCCGGAGGGGCGGACGCAAGGACTCTGGACCCTCGACCTCCGCGAGCTCTTGGCGACGGGCTTCCCTCACGGGGCCGGGCAGAGCGAAGAGCTTCTCTATGCGTTCCGGCACACTCAGGCCGAGTCCCTGGCTGGCTTCAAGGTCGCCAAGCGTGAGCCGAGGCTGCGCACCAGCCTCCACACCCTCGTCGACGCCCAGGAGGATCAAGTCCGGATTCGCACGACGGCCAGCTGCGAGGTCGAGTTTGCCGGGTTGACTTCGGTTCGGCTCCGCGGACCCGCGGTCCTCAAAGACGCGCTCGAGTTCGATCGGGAGGGGATCGCGAACACGACCGTCGCCGTCGAAGGCGAGCACGCGATCTGGACGATCTCGCTCCAGGGCAAGCGAACGGGCTCCTTCGCCCTGACCTGGCACTACACGATCAAGCTGGACGACTTCTCGGCTGGGCAACAGACGGAGTTCAGCCTCGCGCCGCTCCAGATCCTCGACAGCTTCCGTCACACCGAAGAAGTCGCGCTCAAGAAGCACGAGAACCTCGTCGCGATCGACGTGAAGAGCGAAATGGTCGACGCTCGCGATCCACGCCAGCTCTCGCCCTCCCTGCGGGGCCCGGAAGTGATTCGTGGCTACCGGATCCAGGATTGGCCCTTCCGGCTGACTTTTCAGCTGACCAAATACGACTTTCGGGCCCCACTCGGGATCGAGATTCGCCACGTCCACATTGACGAGGTCGTCACCGAGCGTGGCAAGGCTCAGGCCGAGGCGGTCCTCGAGATCCAGAATCGCAACCAACAGGATCTCCAGGTCTTGCTCCCGATCGGAGCCCGCATGATCGGGCTTCAACTCGCCAACCGAACGAGCGAGTGGCGGGCCGGCCCCGCCCGCGAAGGCCGCCCTCTGATCCTTGTCCACCTGGGGCAAATTACCAAGCAGCGAGCGCCCTTCGTGGTTCGGCTCCGCTACGAGTTCCCGCTCGTGCTCCCGAGCGTGCTCGGAGAGATCGCGCCGACGGGCCTCGCCTTCCCGCTCGCGAAGCCCGTCAAGGGATCGGGCGTGACGGAGGTCCCCGTCGCTCGCTCGACGCGGACCCTCTACCTCCCAAGCGGCTACGCCTACCTCTCGTTTAGCGGGGGGACCAAGCACTTCGCCGAGGACGGCGTGTGGCGGACCTTGACCGGGTTCCTGCGGGACCTCGTCGGTCAGCCTCGACGCCCAGCGGTGGCCCAGAGGGCCGCTCGTGCGACCCAGGACGCGATCGCTCGCCTGAAGGGCGCTCGCAGCCAGGCCAGCATTTACACCCCCCTCGACCCGCCCTCCTCGCGCACACACCGCCTCTACCTGTTCGAGCGCCTCGGCGCCGAGGTCAGCCCGCGGGTTCGCGTGATGGCGTGGCCGCTCTTCTACCTCCTCGACTTGTTCGTGCTGATCTTGGTCGTGACGATCGGGATCGTGATCTCACGCAAGAAGCTGCCAGGCTCGCCCTGGGCCTTCCCGCTCGTGGTGCTCGCGGTCAGCCTCGCCGGCGGCGCGGTCGGGGGCCGGGCCCTCCAGCCCTTCTTCGCGGCGGCCTTCTTGGGTGCGAGCGGCTTGATGCTCGTGTTCCTGACTCAGGCCATGTGGCGCGAACTGACCGTAGAAGGCAGCGAGCGGCGGGGCGTGCGAACCGAGCGAGAGGCGCAGGTCGCTCGCGAGCGAGCGGCCGCGATGGAGGCCGAGGCGGCCCTCCAAGAGGCGAACATGGACGCGGACGCGACGGACGCGACGAACGCCCCCGACGCGACGGACGCGACGGACGCGGCGAACACAGCCGCGAGCGCGACGGACGCGACGGACGCGACGGACGCGACAGGCGCCCCGAACGCGACAGACGCCCCGAACGCGACGGACGCCCCGGGCGCGACGGACGCGACAGACGCCCCCGGCGAGGGAGGCGACGCGTGAGCGCTTGGATCCCGGCGGGGACTCGAGTCGCGAGCCTGGCGCTGCTGTTGCTCGCGGCGAGTGCGGTGGACGTGGGCGCTCAGGAGCGCAAGGACGCTCCCGCCGTGGACACCCTCGAGAGGATCTGGGTTCCCGAGCGCGCGTTCAAGCGCGTCCTCGCGCGACACCCGGGCGGCGTGCTCCTGGCCGAGGCCGAGCTGGACAAGCTGATCGCCAAGGCGAACGCAGGCGACGCGGCTCGGGCGACCGATACGCTCCCTCCCGCAGAGACCCCTCGCCTCGCGACGATCACGCAGCTCAAGATCACGGGCAGCGTCCGCGGCAAGACAGCGTCCCTCGAAGCCCGAGCCGAGGTCGCGATCAGCGGGCGCGGAACCGTGGGCCTCCCGCTCCCTTTGCGCTCCCTGGGTCTGGTCGGAGTCTGGGTCGACCAAGTCCCAGCTCGGGTCCTCGTGACCGACGCGGGTCCCGTCGTGCTCCTCCCGGGCAGCGCGACCCCGACGACGCGGATCGTCACCTGGAGCTGGTCTGCGACGGTCCTCTCTCCGGCCAACGGCTCTCGCGGTGGGGGGCGCCTCGGAATGCGACTTCCGGCCGCAGCCAGCGCGAGCCTCGACTTAGCCCTTCCCCTGGCGGTCGAGGTCCTGCCCGCCACCTCGGGCGTCACGCTTTGGACCCGCGCTGAGGGCGGCGGCTCTCGGATCCGCGGCGCGCTCGGCGGTCAGGCGGGCGCCGCCCGTCAATTCGAGATCGCTTGGCGCCCGAAGGTCGCGACCGTGACCGCGACGCCTTACGCGGTCGCGAGCGACGACACGGTGTTTATCTTCCGGCGCGGGGTGACCTCGCTCTCGACCCGACTCGAACTGAAGGTCTACCGCGGGCCGCGTCAGAGCTTCAAGCTCGTGCTCCCGAGCGGGTTCGTGGTCCGCGAGCTGACCTCGCCCACAGGCGGGGCCCCTCAATACTTGCAGCGCGGCGAGCAAGTCGAACTCCGCTGGCCGACTCCGCGAAAGGGGACGCTTGTCGTCGAGCTCGAGGCCGAGCGTCCGTCCGAGCCGGGCGAGGGC
>JAESQQ010000869.1 GCA_016765095.1 Planctomycetota bacterium
CCTCGAGGCGGGCCAGGGTAGCGCGATCAGCGCCGGTCTTGCGAGCGTAGCGTAGCGCGCTCGAGAGCCCGAGCAGGCGTCCGCCGAGCGAACTCGGCCAGCCCCGCCCGGAGTTCAAGGCTAGCTCGGCCAGGGTGTCATCCAAGGACGGGCCGACCATGACCGTCAACCAGCGAGAGCGAAGCTCACCGCGCGGGAGGCGGAGCGCTACCGACGCGCCCCCCTCGGCGGTGCCGCCGCCGTGAGCGACGAGCTCCTCGCCCCAGGGGAGGACGTCGACGTCCTTCGCCACGCTGTCATGAGCTTCGCCTGAGCTCGCCCTGAGGACGAAAGTCAACGCGTCTGAAGTTGGGACTTCGATCTCGGGGAGGAGGATCTCGCTCGTGCCGCCGGGTCCGAGCACGATCGAGTCGCGGCGGGTCGAGATCAGGGTCCGCTTGCCCTGTCGGATGTCGAGGCCGAGCTGGACCTTCTGGCCGGCCTTCCCGTGCACCCGAGCCAGGAGCCGCGGCCGGTCGCCGGCCCGCAGGTGACGCGGGGCGAGCAGCTCGCAGAAGAAATCCTTGGCGGTGATGACCTCCGAGCGGGCCTGGCCGACCAGCGTCGAGACGGTCACGCCGCGGGCCGTAAAGCGCCAGCGCGTCGCGCGCTCAGGCAGGGGAACTTGGATCGTGGCCCGGCCTTGGGCGTCGGTCGTGATCTGACACTTCCAAAAGCCTCCGCCGAGCTCGTCCTTGCGCGGGGCGGGTGCCGCCTCGCCGGCGCTGGCGCCACGGGACTCGTCCATATCGTCGCTCTCGGCCCTGGAGTCCCGGGGGGCGCCGGGCGCATTCATGGGGCGTGGCGCGAAACTCCTCTTCTTGGCGGGCGAGCGCCGCATACGACCCCGGCGTCCAGCCGACTTCCCGCCGGCGAAGCCCTGCATGGCCTCGGACTCGTCAGCCATGCTCAGCTCGAGGTTCTTGAGCTCTGACTTCTCCTTGGAGAGGTCGTCGAGGCGATTGGCTTCGTCCTTGAACGCCTGAAGGATTTTGGTCGTCTTGGCCTGATAGCGGAAGCCATTGCTGGCGGCGACTCGGAACTCGGCCTTGCGGGTGACGCCCTTCTCGAAGGCATCGCGAATCGGCTCTGTCGTCTCGGGATAACGCGCGTAGAGCGTCTCCTCGACGAGCGCCAAGCTCAGCTCGGCCTGGACTGGGCGACCGAGCTGGTCGGTGACCAGGATTTCAACGGTGCTCTTGGAGCCTGGCGCCTGGCGCGCCTTGCTCGGCTTGACCTGGACCTTTAGCTCACGTTCGACTCGAAAGTCCTTGTGGGCGGTGTGGAGGACTTGCTCCTCGAGCGCGGTCACCGCGAGCCGGAAGTTGGGGAAGTGGAGGTGATCGACCCCCGTCTCGACGTCGGTGAAGCCGGCCTTGAGGTTGAGAATCCGGTATTCGAGGACCGCGTCACCCTCGTAGGTCAACAGCGCGAGGGTCGACTTCTTGAGCCGGGAGTGGAGTCGGGCCTTGTGGCGCCGACCGACCTTGAGGGTCGCCTGCTTGGAGAAGATCCGCAGCCGAGTCGCGTCCTCGGCTCCTGAGACCTTGACGCGTCCTTCGGAGACGACTTGCTGCTTGAATCGATCCTCGCCGACCGCCCGCAGGACGTAGTCTCCACCCTCTGGGAGCTCGACGCTGATCCGAGCCAAGCCAGTCTTGGGGTCGGTTTGAAGCGAGTGCTCCTGGATCGTGAGCGCCGCAGCGGCGCGCTGACGCTGACCGAACCAGGGGACTTTCGCGAGGACAGGGTCTGGCACGGGGACTTGCCGGCGCTGGACGAACAGGACGATCTTGCGACCGACGGGCTTGCCGTCCGGTCCGTGGGTCGAGACCTGGACCTCGACGGGCTCGCCGGCGAGGACCAGGGGCTGGCTGAGGCGGACCCCGACCGAGAACCCGAGCCGAGGCATAAAGACTGTCAGGCCTGCGCTGACGCCTTCCTCGACGAGCGTGGCGCGAAAGTGGAGAGGCTGGCCCGCGGGCCGACCGCTCGTGTCGAAGGAGACCGTGCAGATCCCCTGGTCGTCGGTCTTGAGCTGAGTCGTGCGTCCGTTGGGGAGCCGGACTTCGACGCGCTTGCCGACCAGGGGCTGCCCCCAGCTAAAGCGTGCCTTGGCCTTGAGTTCGACGACTTCTCCCCGGCGATAGACCTTGCGCGGAGCCACGAGGGTCAGCTCTATCGGCCGGAGTTCGAACTGCTGGACCGTGAACGTGCCAGAGGCAGAGGGGCCCTTCTTGCTCTCGGTGGGGCTGGCCATGACGCGATAGCCGCCGACGGGGACTGCGGTGTCGAGGATGAAGCTCGCGCAGAAGGTCCCAAAGCGGGTCAGGGGCGCGACCTCCTCGTCGAGGACTTTTCCCCGCGGGCCGATCAAGCGGACTCGATAGGACTTGGTCGCGGGGACCTCGTAGCCTTGACTCCCTGCAGCGCGCACGATGCCCTTCACGTGAACGACCTGGCCTGGTTGGTAGGCGGGGCGGTCGCAGTAGAGGTAGCCCCGCTCTGCGAGCTTCAATCCGCTGCTGAGTCCGCGCAGTGAGAGTCCGCTGGCGGCGACCATTCCGCCCTGGTGAGCGAAGAGCTGCAACTTGCCGGCGCGACGAAGGCGCTCGTGCTTGAGGCGCCACACCCCGTCCTTGCCAGTCGTACCGCTCACGAACAGCTTCTCGCCGTCGGAGAGGAGGACCTTGACGCCGGCGGCGGGCTTTCCGAGACGGGCGTTCTGAGCGAAGGCCAACAGCTCCTCGCGGCTGGCGCGAAACATGATCTCTAGGTCGCTTCGAACCACGAGCGTCGTGGCTTCGTAGTCTCCGCCCGTCACGCTGACCAGGCACACGCCGCCTTTGCCTTTGGGAAAGGGCACCTTGACGGATTGCTTGCGCGGGGCGTATTTGCGGAACTTGTCGATCGCGACTTCGAAGGTCGCGTCCGGCTGGATCAGGCCGATGTCGAGGCGCTCGACTCCGCCGATCTCGTGGTGCTTGCGGAAGTAGCCCTCGAGGTCGAGGAAATACTGACGCACGCTGAGGGTCTTGAGGTTACGCGTCTCGACTTCGACGACCGCGACCTCGTTGGTCCGGAACACGCGGGGGCTGGTCACGCGGAGGAACTCGCGCGTCAGGAGCGCGATCCGAGCTCGAGCCTTGCTGGCGGCGGCCCCGCGCTGAACGCGGCGGTAGGTCTTGAGCGCGGCTTCTAGCTCGTCGAACCGCTCCTCTTGGAGGAGACCGGTCTGGTAGAGGGCCAGGCTGGCCTCGTTGCTGTGGGGATACTTGCTCGCGAGACGTGCCCAGGCTGCGATCGCTTGCTTGAAGCGCTGCTCAGAGCCTGGGGTGTTCTTGGCCTTGACGAGGGCCTCGCCCTCGGCCACTCGGAGCTGACCGAGCAGGAACAGGACGCGTGCCGCCCGGGAATCGAGAGGGTGGGCGGCCAGGAAGAGGTCGAACCGCTTGCGCGCGTCGTCGTAGCGCTTCGCCCCGACCGCCTCGAGGCAAAGTTGGAACTGGGCCTCCCGAATCGCGCCGTGGGCGGCTGCCCACTGGGGACCGTTGGGGAAGCGGCGGGTGTATTCCTGGTAGCGCTTGATCGCTTGGTCGTAGCGGGTTTGCTGGCCACGAATCGCTGCGATCCTGAACACGGCGAGTTGGGTCCAGCGCTGGTGCAACTCGCGGGGAGTCGCCTTGAGGCCGTCGAGGGTCTTCTCGGCCGCAGGTCCGGTTGGGCTGGCGAAGCTCTTGCCGGCCAAGAAGTCGCTGAACGAGGCGATCGCCTTGTCGTGGCGTCCGTGAACCGCGAGGGCCTCGGCGCGCCAGTAGGCAGCCGCGACGCAGCCGGGGTCCTTGGGGTGCTCGGTCAGGAAGGCCTCGATCGCGCGCAGGGCGGCGGGCAGGTCCGTCGCGCTGGGACGGGGAAGTCGATAGGCCCGCAGCTGAAGCCAGGCCGTCGTCGCAGCCAAAGAGGCTGGGGCGCCTTTGCCTGCGGGGTTGCCGAGGAGCCGGAGCAAGTCGTCGCAGTATTCGACTGCCTGGCGAGTCTGACCGCTGGCGAGGGCCGCGCGGATCAGGCGCTCGCGGGCAGACCACCGCTGGGCGCCGACCGTCCGGCGCTCGCGCCCGGGTGCGTCTCCCCAGGTTGGATCGAAGGTCTTGAGGTATTGGAGGTAGTGATTGACGGCCAGGTAGGGCTGGATTCGCTCCGCGGCCTTGGCTTGCTTGAACAGGACCTCGCCCCGCTGGACCTCGTCGATCTCGAGGCCGAGGGCCTTGCCGTAGAGCGCGTAGGCCTTGCGGTAGTCCGGGCGCGGCTTGTCGAGTTCGCTCGGATCGTTGGGATCTGGGATCCGAGCCAAGGCGTCGGCGAAGCGGAGGATCACTCCGCACACCTCGCGTTTCCGCTCCGCAGAGAGGAGGCGCGCGGCCTCGGCGCGGAGGATCTTCACCGCGCCCGGAAAGCTCCGCTGGCGGATCTGGCACTCGGCTGCCAAGAAGCGGGCCTTGTGGACCCAGCGCGAGTCGGGCTTGAGCACGATCAAGCGTTGAGCCTCGGCCTCGGCCTCGGCGAGCTTGGCTTGGTGAAACAAGGCCAGCGCGTTGAGATACCTCACCTCGACTTCGTTGGGGTGGGCCCGGAGCCGCGCCCGCGCGAGCTTCTCAGCCTGGGAGTAGGTGCGCTCCCGAAGCGCCTGTCGGACGGCCTCTAGGGAGGCAGGCTCGGCCATGGCCGGTGAGGCGACCCACAGCACAGCCAAGAGGAGGGGCAGGGAACCTAGAGGCACTGACGAGGGGTGGGTCATGCGAACTCCGAGCTGGATGAACCGGTGGCACAAGCGACGCGCCTCGATTGGGGGTGGAGACTTTGCCTCAGGCCCCCCCGAACTGCCAGGTGGGAGTCCCCAGTGGCTGGCAACTTCAAGCCTCAGCAGGGTTTGTCCACCGGCCGGTTCTTGGACGTTCGGCTCGAATCGCTGCGCACAGGGTTGCTCGGGCGTGGAGAATCGTTTGGACTAGACCACCGGTTCGAAGGGACCAGCGAGGGCTTGTCGACTCCTTATGGAACGCGTCACTTGGTATGCAGAGAGAATCCTGACGGCGTGGCGGGAGCAAATGCCCCTGCCGCTCTTGTTTTTCTTCATCCTGCTCGTCATCAGCCTCGTCGTCCGGGGTCGGAAGTCGTGGACGAAACGAGCCAGCGTCGGGGTCATAGCGACCCTCGTGTTGGTCACGCTCAACCTGATCATTGGGCCCTTTGAGGGTGTCGCGGAGTCGGTCCTCAAGGAGGGCTACGAGAACTTCAAGCTCCCCCAAACGTCCAAGGCTTGGTGGGATCGCTTCCCGGCTTGGCTGCTTGTGGTGTTCGCGATCGTGACCAAGGACTTCGCCGACTACTGGAGCCACCGGTTCCTCCATCACAAGCTGCTCTGGCCGGTGCACTCGATCCACCATTCGGACCCTGACGTCAATCCGCTGACGACTTTTCGCGTCCACGAGATCGAGGGCCTTGTGATGAACGTCTCCTACCTCCTCCTGCTGACGTGGCTCAACCTGCCGCCAGAAGCGATCGGGATCGTGGGGACCGTCCTGCTCTTCCACAACATGTACGTGCACACCAACGTCGACTGGGGCCACGGCCCCCTTCGGCTCTTGATCGCCTCTCCTCGCTACCACCGCTGGCACCACGCGGATATCCCAGAGGCCCATGGCAAGAACCTGGCCAACGTGATCCCGCTGTTCGACGTGGTCTTTGGGACCTACTACTGCCCGGGGCCCTGCGACGCCCCGCTAGGTGCGGAGGGGGTCCCCGAGCACAACCCCTTCAAGCTGGCCCTGTTTCCGTTCGTGCTCTGGATGCGAGATCTGCGGGAGTTCGTAGGGCGCGGTGTCGCTGGCGTGAAGGGCGTGTTCGGCCGGGGAGAGGCCTCGGGCTAATCCGGGTCGCTCGAGGTTGGTTCGACCTCCGCCGCTTCGATGACCGCTCGCCGGCGCCAACTCGCGATCAACGCCCAGGCGAGGCCCAAGGCGGCGCCCGCGTAGAGCCCAATGTGCATTCCCCACACGAGGAGGAACCGCTCGGTCTCTTCGGGTGAGAGGAGGTTTCGACCGATCTGATCGCGAAGGGGAGTGTGCGGGGCGATCAATAGTCCCAGCGGGACGAACAGCAGAGCCGGGACGAGGGTCCGCGGCACAGCCAGTCGAAAGAGCGCTCGAGACGTGTGCTGGGCGCGGGTCTTGCGGGGTTGGTTGGTCAGGAGCAGGCAGCCCCCGAGGACCATTCCCGCCACGAGGCCTGCGTAGGTCCCCAGGAAGCTCACGTCGCGCTCGAAGTTCGGACCGCGCTCGATCCCCTTGCCGTACACGAAGTAGTCGGGGCTGACGCGGATCGAGATCTGGTCTTGGGTGAATCCGACGCCCGCGCCGACGAGGCCGCACGCGAGCAGGAGGCCGTATTCGGCAGCTCGCTTGCCCTCGGCGCCATGGCGCCAGCGGTCGTAGACGAGCATCCCGACTAGGAACAACGCTAGGACGGGGAGTCGCCAAATCAGGTCGTCGATCACGGGTGCTTGCTTGACCCTTCGCCAGCTCAGCCTACTCAACGAAGCGAGCTGGGGGCGTTGGTGGGTCTGGGGGGCCGCGATTCCTAAACGGGAGTTCACGATCATGAGCGGTCACGTGGAGCGTTGTTGCCGGCATAGGAGCTGGTCGACAGTGACCCCTCCCGATCGTGCGCTCCCGTTTACTAGTTCCTATGAGGACGTGCTGGACTCGGGGGAGCCCTGCTACGCAG
>JAESQQ010000870.1 GCA_016765095.1 Planctomycetota bacterium
GCCGTGGCCCAGGTGGACGCTTGGCCTCCTGGGAAGCGCGCCCCCTCGCGCCGGCGGCCCTAGCCTGTGGCCGGCCTGCTTGCGGGCCCCGAGGCGGCCCTCCCTTAGGAGAAGGCCCGCCCGAGCCCCTTCGATCCGGCGGCTGACGCTCAGTCACGCAGGCCTCACTCGCCGTTCAACTCCGCCAGGTAGCGCTTGGCCTCCGTCGCCGCGTGGGTGCCGGGAAAGCGCTGAATGATGTCCTGATACTGGAGGCGGGCCTCGCCCGGGCTGGCGAGGTGGAGCTTGCGAGCCGCCTTGAGCGCAGTCGCGGACTCGCCCGTCGCGTTGTGCGAGGGCGGGGTCGGAGCGGGTCCGAGCTGGGGGCCCTGAAGCGACATAGCGATCATGGCGCCGATCACCGCGATCACGACAGCTGGGATAATCATCAGCCAAGCCGTCTCTCCGCCGCCCCCACCGCGCACGTGGTGGCGCGAGCGCGCCGGTCGGGCTCCGCCAGAGCGGGCCCGACTCGGCCCCTCGCGCCGCTGGGAGTCTCCCATTCGCGGCGATCGTCCGGTCTTGCGCTTGCGTCGGGAAGAGCGACTGCGGGGGCCACCCGGCGACTTGCCCGAGAGCACCTGCTGGACGTCCTCGATCAGCTCGGTCGGTGTCTGCGGCCGATCCTCCTTGTCCTTCTCGAGCATTTGGAGGGTGAGCTCCGACGCCCCTCGCGAGACGTCGGGGTTCATGCGCCGCGGCGGCTCGGGGACCTCCGTCAGGTGCTTGGTCATGAGGACCATCGGGCTCTGGCCCTCAAACGGCGTCTCGCCCGTGAGCATGTGGAAGAGGGAGGCGCCGAGGCTGTAGATATCGCTCCGAATATCGACGTCTGCCTCGCCGCGCGCCTGTTCGGGGGAGAGGTAGTGCGGCGTGCCGACGGGGACCCCCGTCGGATCTCCCACGTTCTCGTTCTGGAGCTTGGCCAACCCCAGGTCGCAGAGCTTCGCCATCTTGTTGGGGGTCACGAGAATGTTCTGCGGCTTGACGTCGCGGTGAACGAGGCCGTGCTTGTGCGCGTGCTCGAGGGCGCGGGCGATCTGGAGCGTCACCTGGAGCGCGAACCGCTCCTCGAGCGGTCCGCTCTTCTCGATCAGCTGCGCGACCGAGTCCCCTTCGACGTACTCCATGACGAAGTAGTAGGTCCCGCCAGGCGACTCGCCGACGTCGATCCCAGCGATGATGTTCTCGTGGTTGAGCTTCGCCACGGTCCGCGCTTCGGAGTAGAAGCGCTTTATGAAGGCGGTCTCCTTGGCGGCCTGGGGCGGGAGAACCTTGAGCGCCACGACCCGGTCGAGGGACTTTTGGCGGGCCTTGTAGACCATGCCCATTCCGCCCTCGCCCAAGAGCTCCAAGACCTCGTAGCCGGGAATGTTCCTGACCGCCTGGCCGAGTTCCTTCGAGGTCGCGACGCGCGAGCTGCGCAGCTTGCGCGCTCGACTCGGGCGAAGGTCTGCGACGCCCGACCGACTCTCCATGCGAGAGCCGCCCATGCTCTGGACGTCGAGGATCGCGGTCACGTCGGAATCGCGCAGGTAGCCCTTCTCGACCATGATCTCGCCCAAGCGCTTCGGCTCGACGCCGAAGCTCTTCAACTTGGACTGGATCTCCAGACACTCACGCACCGAGATCCGGGAGGCGAACCCCTCCCGCACCGCGATCTCGCCGAAGCGATTGCCCGTGCGCTTCTCCATGAACACCTAGAAGACCATGAACAGCTAGAAGACCAGGAACCTCTAGAAGACCAGAACCTCTAGAAGACCAGAACCTCTAGAAGACCCGCCTGGGGGAGGGTCTCCACCCAGCCACGACTCAGGATCCTAACCCCTATTCCCACAACGCTCGCCCCGCGACTTGGCGTGGAGGCGTTCTCGCTCGAAAACCAACTCGCCCTCGAGGGGCTCAACCCTCTGGAGAGGCCTCTAACGTGGAATCCCCACCCGTCGGGGTCGAGGGGAGCGCGCTGGCCGATTCCGAGGAAGGCATGTCCGAAAACCGCTCACTGAAGTAGGTCCAGAGCCCTTCGGAGGAGAAGTACTGGCACGTGACGTCTGGTCCAAACCGAACCATGGTCCCGTCCTCGAGCTTGACCTTGCCGTGAGAGGCGGGCAACTCCTGCCCCGCTAGGAAGGTCCCGTTCGAGCTGTTGGCGTCCGAGAGGTACCAGGATTGCTCCCGGGCGACGTGGGTGAAGTAGGCGTGGAACTTCGAGACGCTGGAGATATTGATTCGAATGTCGGATCCCGCAACTCGCCCGAGGGTCACCATGGAGGCGAAGCGGCTCTTCTTGCGCAGTTGGAAGGCCCAGCGCCCAACCTGAGCCAAGATCCGGTCGGCTTTCCCCGATGAGCTGTCGCTGTCGGGCCGGGCGCCAATGGTGTGGAACGTGGCCTCACCGTTTTCGTCGCTGCCGGGCTCGTCGGTGATCACGACCGGGTACGGATACGCCTCGAGGAACGGCTCCTTATCGAGCTCTTGAAAGCGCTCGATCATCTCGGAGACGGCAACGAGATTGACCTTGGAGTACGACTCACTCACCGAGAGATCCTAGCGCGGATTCGCGGCTCGTGCGATTCGCAGGGGCCGCTGGAGATTGATCAATTGGCTCGGCGGGCGCGAAGGGAGCCGGTCTGCTATGGAAGACAGCGGTCTTCGTTGCGAAGACCCCTAGGGGGCCAGCTTGAAGATCCAGTTTTGTGGCGCGGTTCGCTCGGTGACGGGCTCCATGCACGTCCTCCACGTCGGTGACCAGCAAGTCCTGCTCGAATGCGGCCTCTATCAGGGCAAGCGCAGCCTGGCCCGCAAGAGGAACAAGGAGCTGCCCTTCGACGCGACCAAGATCAACCACACGGTCCTCTCCCACGCGCACATAGACCACAGCGGGAATCTCCCCAACCTGATCAAGAGTGGCTACAAGGGTCGAATCACGGCCACAGACGCGACCGTTGACCTGGCCAAGGTCCTCCTGCGCGACTCGGCCTACATTCAGAAGAAGGACGCCGAGTACCTCAACCGCAAGCTCCGCAAGAAGGACAAGCGAGCTGAGCCGATCGAGCCGCTCTACAGCCAGGCCGACGCAGACGAAGCCACGACCCGCTTCGACACGATCCCCTATCGCGAGAGGCGCGAGATCGTGCCGGGGATCCACATGACTTGCTACGACGCAGGACACATTCTCGGCAGCGCGGTCACCGTCTACGAGCTCCGGGAGGGCGACAAGACGGTCACGCTCGGCTTCACAGGCGACCTCGGTCGGCCCAACCACCCGATCCTCCGCGACCCCCAACGCCTGCCCCGAATCGACTACTTGATCACCGAGAGCACCTACGGGAACCGGCTCCACGAGGCGGCCGAGAGCATGAAGAACCGCCTGCTCGAGGTCGTGACCCAGACCTTCGAAGCCGAGGGCCGGCTCGTGATCCCCGCCTTCTCGGTCGGCAGAACGCAGAACCTGATCTACCACCTCGCCGAGCTCTTCCACGAGGGAGTGCTCCCCAAGGTCCCGATCTTTGTGGACAGCCCCCTCGCGATCAACGCGACCAAGGCCTACCGGGATCACCCCGAGTGCTACGACCAAGAGACCAAGGACCTGATGGAGAACAGCGGGAGCGTGTTCGGCTTCGACCTCGTGACCTACACCCGAACGGCAGACGAGAGCAAGGCGATCAACGAGTTCAAGGGCCCCTGCATTGTGATCTCGGCGTCTGGAATGTGCGAGGGCGGCAGGATCCTGCACCACCTCAAGCACTCCGTTCCTCGCGCCGAGGACACGATCCTAATCGTGGGCTACCAGGCTGAACACACCCTCGGACGCCGCCTGATCAACCGCGTCCCCAAGATCCGGATCTACGGGCAGGACTACAAGCTCGCGGCCCAGGTCAAGAAAATGAACGGGTTCTCCGCCCACGCTGACCGCGACGAAATGGCGACCTACATAAAGCACATTCCAGGGCTCAAGCAGGTGTTTGTCGTGCACGGCGAGGAGGACGCCTCGATCTCGTTTCAGGCCTACCTGCAAAACCTCGGGATCAAGGCCCACGTCCCCCACCCGCTCGAATTCGTCGAGCTCTAAGGAGGGGCTAAGGATCGAGCGTCGCCCAAGGAGGCAGACGTCCCTCTCGGAGGGCGTCGACCAGTTCCTTGTGGAGCGTGTCCAGTCGGGGGGCTTGGTGCCGCTCGTCACGCAACACGAGCCATTGAACCAGAGCTTCGACGTAGGCCGAGCAGCCCGCAGCGAAGAGTCCCGCCGGGACACAAAGAGGCAACACCACGAGCATCAACATGAACACCCCCGAGTCACCGCTTCCGCCGAGACTGACGAACGCAGTCCCCGCCTGGAAGTCGATCAGGCCGACCACCAGGCCCAGGAGGGGCAAGACCGCGAGGGCGGCCAAGACCCCAGTCACCCGGCGCGGCAAGAGTCGAACGCGGGCCCCGCTGAGGGTCAAGAAGAGGATCGCGCCCATCATGGCCGGCAGCGCCTCCTCCCAGGTCTGGATCTGGAGCGCCGCCGAGCCCTCCGAGAGAGCTTTGCTCCAGGGCGCTCCCCCCGCGCTGGCCGCGGCGAAGCCGGCCTGGGCCTGAAGGGCAGCGAGCCCGACCAAGATCGTCGGGCAGATCAGGGCGAGCGCCCCGAGCCAACGCTGCCAAAGCGGCAATACTCGCAGGCCCTGCTCGAGCCGCGCTGAGGCGACCAGCAGGAGGGTCAACAAGGCCGCCGCGCCGGGAGACGCCACGGCGAGCATGAACACGATCCACGACACGCTGCCCACAAGGCCAGCCAAGAGCCAAGCGGGGATCGCGCGCCAGCGCGAGCGCTCCCAAGACTCCGGCGGGGTCAGCTCTCGCCAAGCGAGCTCCTCGCCGGTCTCTACCTCCACCTCAGGAGCGCTGGGTCCTTCCGACGCTGGCGCGGTCTCGAGCCAGGCGAGAAAGCGCTCGAGCCGCGCTGAGGCGACCTCGGTCACGCCGATCCGAATCGCCTCGGTCGGACCCGAGAGCGCCCACAGGGCGCGCATCAGCCAGCCCCTTGCTTGGAGCTGCCCGACCGGCTCGGGTCGGGTCGTCCGGTCCCCCAGGCGAGCCAAAGCCCGCTCCCGGCCGCGCTCTCTGATGAAGTAAATCCCTGAGTCGGCCGCGACGAGGTGTCCTGGCGTGACGACGGAGCCGAAGATCGCGGCGGAGCAAACCGCCTCAGCCCGGAGCCCGTTGGCCGCGAGCCAGGCGCTGACCTCCCGGCCCGCCTCGCGGCGACGCTTGGCCTCCCTCTCGGCCGCGCCTCGCCGGCTCCAAAGGGAGAGCGCCAGGGAGGGGAGGCAGCTCGCGAGGAGCAAGAGCGTACCGGTCAGCCACGTAGCCTGGTCCGGCGGGAGGTTCAGCGCCACCGCCAGCAGAAGCAGATAGCCCACTGGCAGCCCGCTGGCGCAGCCGCTGCACCCGCCGGCTGTGCGCAGGCGCCTGACCTCTCCCTCCTCGGGGAGGAACACGACCGCCGGAGGTGGCTCCACCAAACTGCCTTGGGTTTGAGGGGGTAGGGGCGGGGTTTACCCCCGCCCGAGCGGTACGGCATGCGGCGAGGGCAGGCGGGGGTAAACCCCAATGCCAGGAGGCAATCGCCCTAACCGATGGCGGTGATGAGACTTGTGCGCATTCCATAGTCCATACACGAAAATGGTCCGACCCCTGGGCGAAGTTGAGCTTTGCAGAACCAAACCAAGCCTA
>JAESQQ010000871.1 GCA_016765095.1 Planctomycetota bacterium
CCCGGGTTTACCCCCGCCCGCGGGAGGGGGTAAACCCGGGTAAACCCCTCCCCTACGAAAGCAATGGGGTGTACCGCAACTTGTGATGGGCAGCACTAGTCACCCACCACGCTAGGTCGGCCCCCGCCGCCACTGAGCGGCTGAGCAGGCCAGAGTGAGCGACAAGTGCCCTCCTGCGTCGGTTCCCCGCCCCTGCGCGCACTAGAGATCACGACCGCCGCTTCTCCGAGCTGAAGTTGAGTTGCCCTGGCTCTAGGCTCGCGAATTGCGTCCCACTCGGACGTGCTACTGATCCGGCTCCAAGCTCAGCCCACTTCAAACCTGCGCTGCCCCTACTGCCACCAGGAGCTGGGGCCCTCTCGCAGGGCCTGCGCCCAGTGCCAGACCCTCCACCACCCAGAGTGCCTCGAGGAGCTAGGCCGCTGCACCGTCCTGGGCTGCACCGGACCACACCTCCACCCCCGTCGGAGAAGGATCCGGCTGCTCCAAACTCGTCGCCCGCGAAGCGCCCTGCGCCGAGCCGGCGTTCGCGCGCTCCTGGCTAGCTGCTTGATCGGTGTCGCCTGGCTCCTCCTCTTCAACCCGTTCGGTCGCAGGCATACCCATGGGCATGAAGGTGCCGCCATAGGCTCCCTGAAGGCAATCGCCAACGCGCAGACCCTCTACCGGGAGTGTGACAAGGACCAAGACGGCACGCTGAACTACGCGGCCTCCTTGGACCAACTCGCCAACACGGGAGAGTCGGGCCAAGAAGACCTGATCGACTCGGTCCTGGCTGGCGGAGCGAAGCACGGCTACGTGTTCGCAATCACCAGCTCGAGCGAATACGGCTGGACGGCCACCGCCCGCCCTAGCGTGCCGGGCACAACCGGTGACCGCTACTTCGGCGCCAACATGACCGGTCTCGTCTTCTTCCACCACGAGCGCCCTGTGCGATTCAACCAGGACGGCTCCTCAAGCGACCCGGTCCTTGGCTACTGATCCTGAGCCGGCCTTGGCCCCCCTTGATTCGCCACGTCTGCACAACCCTGGAACAGATCTCGCCTGACAATCGCGCCAGTGGGCCCGCCCTGCTGTAGGCTCTCTCAACACCTGAGGTGAGCTGTGAGCGAAGAGCTAGACCCTTACGCCCCCCCCACGCAACCCGTCTATGACAAGGGGAAGGGTCCGGTCGAGAGCTACGACGACGTCCCCTGGTTTCGGAGGAGCGGCTTCAACAGCCTGCTCGTCCTGCTAGGGCTGTGCTGCGGGCCATTCATTCTGGCGGTGTGCATCATCCTGCTCACGGGCGACGTCTACTACAACTCCTACGACGAGCATGGTCGGCTGAAGCGCTGGTCAGTCGCCAACAAGGTGGTCGCCGTGATCATCCTCCTGTTGCAGGTGGCCTACTTCGGAATGGCGCTCGTGGGCAACCTCTAGGGCACCCACAGGCAAGCCGCGATCGACGCGCTAGCTGTCGCGGGAGCAGCGCTACTTCGTCTTCTTGAGGGCCTTGGTCGCCTTCGTCGTCTCCTTGAGGTCGAAGAACCAGCGACCCTTCTCCTTGAGGAACACGCAAGCCTCAGTCGTCTCCTTGCCGTCCTTCCCCTTCTTGGTGACGGTCGCCGTCGCCCGGTCGCCGCTCGTCTTGATCTCCTTGAGCGTGCCCATTCCGCTGTTGCTCGACTTCCCAGAGCCGTGCTTGTCGGCGAACGCGAACAGATCTGAGACTAGGGCCGGCATGTCCTTGACGTCTTTGAGCGCCTCTTTGGCGTTGGCCGCCTTGCCGTCTGGTCCTCGGTTGACACCGTGCTTGTCGAGCAGCTCGTTGAGCAGCTTCTCCTTAGCGGGATCCGCCTTCATGTTCTTTCCCATGCTCGCGAAGCCCGCGGCCATCATGCCGAACTGGGCGAACTCTCCTTGCGAGGCCTCGGTGCAGAGCTCGGTCATGGCCTTCATGTCCATGTCTCCGCCCTCCTTCTCGGTCGCCTTCAGCTTCTTCCAGAGGTCTTCGGGGCTGCTCCCACCGGGCTCGTCTGCGGAATCCGACTTGGCGGCGCCTGTCTTTCCGGCCTCGCCCGTCTTGGCTGGGCAACCGAGAGAGGCGAGCAGGAGGCCCACGGTGAGTGCGATCTTGAGGGTGCGAATCATGGGAAGGCTCCAGTGCAGGTCGGGCGGCAGACTACTCCCCGCGTCCAGGCACGTCCATGCAACCCCTGCAGCTCACCAGGCGAGAGGGTCCGCCGAGGAACAGGCCTCGGGCCTCCGCCGGCGTGAGCCGCTCGTGGGTAGAGTTGCCCCTCATGAGTCCAGCCATACGTATCCAAGATCTCACCAAGCACTTCGGCCCTCTCGCCGCGGTCTCCAAGTTGAGCCTGGAGGTCCCCACGGGAACCTTCCTTGGCCTGCTCGGCCGCAACGGAGCGGGGAAGTCGACGCTGATCAAAATGATCACCGGCCTCATGAACCCGAGCAGCGGGACGATCGAGGTCCTGGGTCAGGACGTGTCCTCCGGGTCGCTCGATATCAAGCGCCGGATCGGCGTCATGTCCGAGGGCACCGCGCTGCTCGAGGGCCTAACGGCTGCCCAATACCTGCGCTTCATTGGCCGCCTGCACGGCCTCGCGGACGAGCTGATTGACGAACGACGCAAGGAGCTGTTCGAGGTCCTCGAGTTGGCACCCGCCGCCCGGACGATCATTGCTGACTACAGCTACGGAATGCAGAAGAAGACCGCGCTCTGTGCGGCCTTGTTGCATGGCCCAGAGCTGCTCTTGCTCGACGAGCCCTTCGAGGGCATTGACCCGATCACCGTGAAGGTGGTCAAGGACCTGCTCCTCGGGCTCAGCCGCAAGGGCACGACCCTCGTCCTGACCTCCCACGCCCTTGATTTGGTCGAGAAGCTCTGCCCCGTCCTCGCGATCATGAACGAGGGGAAGCTCGTCGCGAGCGGGAGCCTCGAGGAGCTCAAGAGCGAGCACGGCCAGAACATGACGCTGGAGGAGCTCTTCCTCGAGCTCATGGGCGGTGGGCGATCCGGAGAGCTCTCGTGGTAAGCGGCCCTCTGCGCGCCATGACTCGGGCCCGCCTCGAGCTGATCTGGAACGCGATCAGCAAGGGTTCGGGCGCCCTCTCACTGATCTCGGGCGCAGTCGTGATCACGATCGGCCTGGCCTGCCTGATCCCACCCGCCTACATGTTCTCAGTCTTTGGCCGCCAGCTCCCGCTCGCAGAGGACGTCGTGGGCAGCACCCCGGCCATGACCTGGCTCTCCACCCTTAGCGCCTTGTTGGTCTTCTTCCTCGGGGGCGTCGCAGGCTTGCGCCAGCACCGGCGCTTCGACCGCGAGTTGCTTCGCGCGCTCCCGTTGCGCACTTCGCAAATACTGCTCTCAGAGCTTCCCTTCGGCTTGCTCGACACGATCCCGCTGCTCGCACTCTCCTGCTTCGCGGGGCTGGGTTTCGGTCTGACCCGCAGCCACCCAGACTCGATCCTCCTGGTCTTGCTGATCACAGCCCTGGGCGTGGTGTCCGTGCTGCTCGTGCAGCAGCTCGTCGGCGTCCTGAGACGACTGCTCGCGCGACCGCGCTTCCTTGGGATCGCCGCAGGCCTGGCGACCCTCCCGACGCTAGCCCTGCTTGGCTTGAGCGCCACCCAGGGGGTCAAGCCCGCAGCCTTTCTCGTCCTCCACTGGCTGCCGACCTCCATGGCGTATCGCGGCTTGGAGGCCTGGGTGCACGGCGACAAGGGCGAAGCCGCCGGTTTCCTCCTGTTGTTTGCCGGCTTCGTCGCGGTCCTGTTCGTGCTGACGGCCTGGCTGCAGCTCAAAGACCTCGCCCACGATCCGCCGCTGCGGACCGCCCGCGCGGGGAAGGAAAACCTGTGGACCTTTGAGCGCCCGAGCGTCGGCGTTGCGAGGCTCTTCGTCCGCCAGATCGTGGCCACGACCTACGGCAAAGTCCTGCTGGTCCTTCCCTTCTTCTTCACGGGGGGATTCGTGATCTGCGCGGTCAAGGTCCAATACGTCGCAGCGGGCAGCGTCATGGAGCAGCTCTTCGACAAGGCTCAGACCTATCCCCTCTACTTCCTGATCCCCCCCTTCGTTGTCCTGCTCGGCGGGGGGTTCTGGATGAACCAATTCGCGTGGGATCGCCGAGGCGTGAAGGCGCTCTTCCTCGCTCCGATTCGCTCGAGTGAAATTCTCAACGGGAAGCTGCTCGGCCTCACGTGGATCCTGCTTCCTCAGTCCCTGCTGGCGTGCTTGCCGCTCGCGTTCCTCGACGCCCCCCCGCTGGCCCATGATCTCGTGAGCGGCGTCGCCAGTGCCCTCTTCCTCGCGCTTGCGCTCGGAACGTTCGGGCACGTGTTCTCCGCGCGCTTCCCTCGCCCCCTCACCGAGTCGGGGGCCGGAGTCGCGAGGTTGCCCTTCACCCTCCAGCTCATGAGCACCGCAGTCATGGTCGCCCTGGCCTTGGTCAGCCTCGGGGTCCATGCCGGCCTCGAGCTGGTTCATGTCTGGGCGCCACCCGTCGGTTTCGTGGTCCTCAGCGCGCTAACGCTCGGTCTTCGTCGGGGCGCCCTGCCCTTGCTTGGTCGCGAGCTGGACGCCGGCCGAGAGACGCTCTCCGAGACTCTCGGCTGAGTGAGTAGCGCAGCACCAGACTCGCTACGGCGCTCTTCCCGCGTGAGGATCCGGACGCTCAGAGGTCGCAGCAAATGACCGATTGGCCCTTCCCTCACCCCGAGAACACCGCCTGCATGACCGTCAGGCAAGTCCTCCAAGACGGACAGCCGATCCTCTACGTGACGCGAGACGTGGACGACGGGATGTTCCAGTTCCTGACCGGCGGCTCGGTTACGACCGAGGACGCAAAGCTTGTCTCCC
Organism: Planctomycetota bacterium; assembly: GCA_016765095.1. Classification (GTDB taxonomy): domain Bacteria; phylum Planctomycetota; class J058; order J058; family J058; genus NORP233. The sequence goes on from JAESQQ010000871.1 coordinate 4,868, forward strand.
TGGGATCCATGTTGAGCCACGACGACACCTTGAGAGGGGTGGCGGGCCTGTCCCTCGGCGCGTCCGCGACCCGCGCCGACTCAGAGGGGCCGTGGAAGTGGAGCCTGCCGTTCCAATCGATGCCAACGCCGACAACGCCGTAGCCAGGGCTCGGGAGGAATCACAGAGGGCTACCCCAGAGGTCACTGTGGGCCCTCGCCCGGCGACGAGCGGTCGCGCTTCCCTAACTCGATTGCTGCAGCGGACCGGCGGTCTACGAGATAGCCGTCGGACGCACGAGAATCGTGGACGTAGAGTCCGACAGACCCTATAAACGCGGCCCACGAGGAGCCCCTATGACCCGCGTCTTCGCCCTTGCCCTTAGCTTCGTTCTCAGCGCGACTGCGATCGCGCTCCCCGCCCCAGACGAAGAGTCCAAGCCAACCCCCTGCAAGGTTTGTCAGCGCCTGGCTAAGTTGACGGGTTCAGCCAACCCCGGCAAGGTGAACCCAGAGCGTCCCCACGCGCACCGTGCGACTCTGAACGGGGCAATCAAGCCGAGCGGCACGCCTCAGATCGACCTGAACGAAGTTCGGGTCCGGGTGCTCTGGCTCGACGGCAGCAAACGGCCGGCCCTGACCGCGAAGGGCTCCCCCGTCCTGAAGATCGGGCAGTACCTCTTCAACCAGCCTGGCGAGAAGCTGAGCGAGTTGCACCCGGTCTGGAAACAGCTCCGCGCCAAGCTGATCGAGTTCAAGCACGGCTACAAAGGCGGCAGCCCGCACGGCTTGCCGGTGATCTTCGACGCCCAGAAGCACGTCTCAGCGAAGGTCCTGCTCCGAACTCTCTCCGTGATCGAGGCGGCGCTGGGCAAGATCCGCCACGCCTCCTGGAGTCCGCAGGAAGCGATCATTCTGGAAGAAGTCGAGACGCCCAGGATCCTGCCCAAGGGCAAGAACCTGGACTCGACGTCCGTCGTTGACGCCTACGGAGTCGGCGGGGGTGCGGCCGGTGCCTACGGAGGGCGCTGGGGCAAGGGCAACTTGGCTCGCGAGGGCGGGAGCCCCGGGACCGAGTCGGCTGTCGTCGCAGCGCTACGCTGGCTCAAGTTCCACCAGTCACGGAACGGGAGTTGGGACTCGGACGGCTGGACCGCCAACTGCAGCAAGGGCAAGTGCACCGGAGCGTCGGGGACTCAGTCCGGCGACGCGCGATACGACGTGGGTCTGACCTCGCTCGCGATCCTGGCCTACGTGGGGAACGGCCACACCCACCGATCCGGAGCTTTCAAGTCGACCGTCCGGAGAGCGATCAAATGGCTCAAGCGACAGCAGAAGGCCGAAGGATCGATCGGCTATGACCGTGGCGAGACCTTCTACAACCACGCCATAGCGACCCAGGCGCTCTGCGAGGTCTACGCGGTCACCCGCGACTTCACGCTCAAGCGCTACGCGGAGAAGGCGGTCGAGTTCAGCCTCAAGGCTCAGAATCCAAAGTTGGGTTGGCAATACGGAGTTCGCGCGGGGAAGAACGACTCGAGCGTCACTGGCTGGATGGTCGCGGCGCTCAAAGCCGCCAAGAAAGCAGAGCTCAAGGTCCCCGACGAGGCCTTCACAGGCGCCCGGCGCTGGTTCGTCCGCGCCACGGATAAGAACGGCGACGTCGGCTACAACATGCCAGGCGGAGGCTCCTCTTTCCTGCCGGCCACCGACGGGAGGTTCGCGCCGCTCCCCGTCAACACTGCGATTTCAGTCTGGTCTCGGATCCTCATGGGTGAGCGCCGCAGCGAAGACGACATTCGCAAGGGAGCAAGGAAGCTACTTGAGAACAAGCCCAGCTGGACGAAGGGCGCGAAGACCGATCGCTGCAACTTCTACTACTGGTATCAAGGGACGAACGCGCTGTTCCAAGTCGGCGGCACGAAGTGGAAGGACTGGAACAAGGCTATGCAGAAGGCGCTCCTGCCGACCCAACGCATGGGTGGCTGCGAGGACGGCTCTTGGGACGGCGTCGGCGAGTGGTGTTTGGCCGGCGGTCGCGTCTATGCGACGGCGATCAACGCTCTGACCCTCGAGACCTACTACCGCTTCATGCGCGCCCAGTCCAACTAGCACTTGCCGGCTGCGATAGGTGGCCTCGTCCGCCAACCGTTGAGGGCTCCACCTCCGCCCGCGGCGAAACCCTTCTTGTAGAACCGCCTTCCTCCCTCCAGTAGCCCAAAGCCAAGGGTCAATTGCGATTGAACGCTCCGAGCGGCCTGGCGTAGTTCACCCCTGGAAGGAGGGGTGCCGTGCTCAAGCTGCTCTCTCGCTGCCGGATCCTGGCCCGTTTCTCGATGCCTCGGTCTATTCGAGCGGCTCGCCATGCTTAACCTATGTGTGCGGCTCTCTCCCGGCCTCCGATGCTCGTACTGCCACGACGCTCTGCGAGTCACCACCTTGAATGGCTGCCCTCGTTGCGGCACTTACCTTCATGACTGCTGCTGGAGGGAAGCTGGGCGGTGCCCAACGCTCGGCTGCGGTCCCCGAACCGGAAGGGCGAGGCTGAGCATCTCCCTTGAACGAGCCGCGAACGATCGTCCCGTGCCGGGGCTCCACCCGGACAGCGTGCTGGGCGGAGCCTTCGGTTCGCTGCTCTGCGTCGGGAGCGCCTTTGTCCTCCCTGCGTTCAGAGCAATGTTCGAGGAGACCGGCGTCCGTCTACCCGCCTCGACGGAGCTCCTAGTGGGTGTCCCAGACTGGGCCTGGTGGGTATTGGGCGCCCTCTCGATCGTGCTCATGTCGCTGAAGGACCGCTGGCTCAACCACTCGCTCCGTAATCGGCTCAATGGCCTCTACGCGGCACTGGTGGTTGGTGCGGGTCTCTCGGCGGTCACTAGCCTGCTCTTGCCGCTGGCTGGTGGTGGACTGATGGAGAAGCTCTGACGCCGTGTACTGAAACAGGCTCTAATCAGATCTCAGCAGGAGGCTCCATGAGCCCACGCCTAATCGTCGTCACCCTCGCTCTCGCCTGCCCGGCGCTGGCGCAAGAGACCCCTCGCTCGAAGGCGGCAGCGCCGAGGGCGCTCCTCTCAGCGGAGAAACTGGCTCCGATCTCCGCGCGTGGTCGACAAATCGCTGAATACGACCAGGCTTGCTGGCTGGGCACGGACGCCCTCTTCGCCGCTGGGAAGATCAAGCAAGAGCTAGTGAGTGGCTTCTTCGCCAGGAAGGAGGAAGCCGGTTGGCGAGTCGTCTTCGGCAAACTCAACAAGAAGGGCGACAGCTATCAAATCGCATACGAGGCGATCCAATCGGGGCCCAAGAAATACAGCGTTCGCCGGCACGAGGGAAAGCCGCTCGCGGATACCGGGTTCTTTCTCCAGGCAGCTGGCAGCCTGCGACTGGCCCTCGCCAGCTTCAAGGCCACCCCGCAGCGACGACACAACTACGCTGTGCTCCCCGCCTCCAAAGGCCAACTCTGGGTCCTCTGACCTACAAGCTGCGATGAAGAAGCTTCGCGCAACTACGGAGAAGAACGGCGACTGAGCTAGGGCTGGGGGCAAGTGGCAACCTAGGCCGCGACGAGCCGCCTCTTCGCTCCCGACCCGGCTGGAGCAGGCGAGGACTAGTTCGTCAGCGGAGCCTAGGTTCGAAAGCCGACGTCGTCGTTCCCCACGGACGGCTTGCCCTCGGCGCTGGGCCCGCCTTCGTCGCTCCCGTTCTCACCCACCGTCCAGCAGCGGACTTGGTTGCCCTCCTGGCGGTAGAGGAGGGACGCCCCCGCGCTCGACGCGCAAGGGTCGAGGGCTCCCTCGCCGACCACGGGAGTCAGGTCCGCCAGACTGCTGGGGGAAGGCGCCCTTCTCGAGACGGACGAGGTGTGCGGCGGCCAAGATCCGCACGATTCGAGCCTCTGACTCGGACTCCAGAAGGTTCGAGTCCAGCGTCCTCAAGTTAGGAATGGCCTTGACCAGGACATAGGGCGAGGCGCTCAACTCTGCGGTGAGAGTCTCCCAGGCCGCTGGCCGCCGGGTCTTGGGCAAGGAGGCGACTTCTTGCGCTCGGCCGAGGAAGTGCTCGTAGCCCTCGAGTTCCCGCGCGGTAAAGAGCGAGAACTTGAACACAGCTTCCTCTCTTGGCTCCGAGCCAGCCAAGCGCCCGCTGAGGGGGCGGCCGCTCAACCCCAAGACCGTCACGACCCCTGCGAGTCGTTCCGCCGCTATGAGATCCGTGATCGAAGCTACCTGGTAGGTGCCGAGAGCCTCGATCACTCTCCGGTAGTCGCGCGCTTCAAGTCCGGGGCGAGCGAGGGTGTGGTTGAGACTCTTGAACCCGATTGAGGACACCTTCTGGCCGACCATACTTCCGATCAGGGTCCCCTGACGCCCCAAGTCAGTCCCGAAAGCAACGATCTCGAGGCCCGTCTGGATCGCGTCTCGAGGCTCCTGGAGTGAGGCCTCATAGGCCATGAGGCTTGCCGCAGCGCGCATGGGCCTCAGGTTGGGAATCTCAGACTCCATTCCCATTTCCAACTGCGTTCCCCAATCGCACTTCCCCCGTTTCAATCCGCTGCGGACATAGCGAAGCGCGGGTCGAACTCGCCAGAAGAGAGCCTTCGCCGCCGCGAGTTTTCTGCGTCCCCTTGGCGAGTCGTCGATCTCGGTGCCCGGGAAAATCCCCTCCATGAGCCTGCTGGTGTTATCCAGGGAGTGCTTCTTCCGCTTGGGCTTCGTTTGTTTCTCGACTTTGTCAACGTCGCCGGGGAGCTCCGGTCGCGATCGCTCCCAGCTCACTCGGCGAGAAGCCTCGTCGCCAGCGGTCAAGACCCACTCCAGGCCCTGGTAGTCCACGACCGCGTTGTCGTCGTTCGCCGGAGTACCGAGGACCGTCGCGCGCCGGTCGTCTGTGCGCGCCCGGACTTCGCTGATCTCCTGCTTGGCCTGTGTGAGCCGCGCGTCGAGCCTCGCCGACGCGTTGACGCTCAGGAGGCCCAGGAGGAATCCCCCCAAAAGGATCGCCCCCAGGCAACCCAGCCCCGAGTTGCGGCAGCAAGTGCCCTTCCCGCCCGCCTTGGTGCAATTCTCTCCGCTCACGCCCGCTCCTTTGTGAGGGCGAGCGTAGGGGGCGTCCCTCAAACGAGCGCGTTCCAAGCGCCCACTTTGCTCGTAAGGGCCAACTGAGCGCGACGCGGCTGCGCTGACTATGGTGTGCGAGATCTTCTTCACCCCTGGGAGTTGTATGTCCTCAACCAGCCGGACTCTGAGCTTGGCTTTCCTGTGCATGGCCTCGCTCTTCCTGATCACCCCCAGCCAGGCCCAAGGCAAGCGCAAGGCCAAGCTCGCTGATCGAACGATCCTGATCGTCCCGTTTAAGGGCGCCAAGAAGTCGCTCGTCAAAATGGTCGCCGACACGATCAAGAAGGCCTACGGCGTGAAGGTAGAGGTGCTTGAGAAGAAGCTGACTCCGTCGAAGAAGGGGAGCAAGGAGCGCCGTCGATTCCAACTCGAGAACGTATCGAAGATGCTTCGGATCAACCCGGCCGGCCAGAGCCTCAAGGCGCTTGAGAAGAAAGTCGTCGCCGCGCTAAAGAAGAACCGCTCCCCCGTCGCACGGGAGATCCTGGCCGACCTGGCCCGGCCCCAATACGACCTAGACGTCCTGATCGAGCAGGCGCGGACCGCGACCGCCGAGCGCATGAAGGACAAAATGGTCCGGGGGGTGGTGGCGGTGACTCACCACGACGTCGGTCGCGGCGACCTCAACTTCCTGTTCGCGGGCGTGACAAAGGGGGTCAGCGTGATCTCCTACGCGCGTTTCAAGGACCGCTCGGCGGCGAAGGTCGCCTCGCGCCTTAAGAAGCAAGCGCTCTCGACCGGTGGGTACCTGGTCGCGCTTCCACAGTGCAAAGGCAAGAGCTGCGCACGCACCTACCCCGGCAGCATCCCGGACCAGGACAAGAAGCCCTCCACCATGTGCAAGGCCTGCCGGGCCAAGCTCGACGAGTTGTGGGATACCTCGAAGCCGAAGTAAGAACGGTCGGGGAGAGTCCTGGCCACTCGCTTTGAGCATCCGCCCAAGAAGAAGGTCACTGCCCGCTGCGTGGGTCCGACCCCCTTTCTCGTCATGGACCTCCTGACCCGAGGAACCCTCAAGGACCAACTCAGGCAGGGGCCGCTACCCGTCCAATCCGAAACTCCCGGCCGCCCGTCTCCAGGCGGACAGACTGCGCAAACGAGCAAGAAGGCTGCGGGCAGGACGCTGACGCAGCGGCGGAGCAGGGCGTCAGGTCGTCCCGGACGAGCGACCTCCCCCGTGATCAGAAAGGAGAGAGTCGCCCCCAGCCCGTAGACGTCGACTCGAGCACGAAGCGCAGGACATCCTGATTGAAATGCGCGTAAAGCTGACGGGGACCTTCGACTCCTCCAAGGGCAAGTTCCGCGCGCTGCTGCAGGCGGTCGTCGCTCGGCGGGTGGTCGATCACCTGCGCAAGGTCAAGGCCGAGCCCCTGGCCCCAGCAATGGAGGCGGAGCTCCAGGCGCCTGCTACCCATGAGTGGGACGCCCTAGACCTCGAGGCTGCCCTGATCGAAGCCGTCGGTGCCTGCCGCGACGAACTCAGCGGCGGCCCCTCCAAGGACTTGCCCGTTCTCCACACGCTGACGGATCGGCTCGTGCACGGCATGACCGCGACGGAGATTGCCAAGCGGGACGGCATTAGCCGAGATCGGGTTAGTCGCTTGCTGACAAAGGGGCGGGACGCGATCTTTCGCCACCTGCTCGCGAGTGAACTCGGTGCCGGCGCCAGCGACGAGCGCGTCGCCGCCAGCGTGACCGCCTTCAAGCGAATGCTGCGGAGACCGACGCAGGCCCACGACCACTTGGCGGCCCTCGAGGACACGGCCCTCTCGGAACAGCTCGGCGAGTTCTGGGCGCGTTTCCGCAGCTCACTCCCGCGCTTTGAGGGCGACTTGACGGCCGCCGGCCGCGAGCTGGCGCACGGCGTCGAACTGATCCTTGGAAGCGAAGGCCCCTAGGTCGAGGTCTCGATTCGCTGGCCCCGAACCCGCGAGGCGTCTCTGGGGCGCTATCGTCTCGCCAGGACGGATTGAGGGAAGACCGATGGGTTACAGACAACCTCACTGCCGCGAACACACTTCGTGAATGGCTCTATGAGGGACCCAACAACTGGGGCGCATTGGAGCCGACCTGCAGCTACCAGTAGGCGAGGCGCGCGCTCGCCCCGCCTGTTACCCGCGAGAAGCCCAGGCTTCCCAGGCGCCGTCGAAGACAGCGACGTCGTGGTTCCCCAGCAGGTAGAGCGCGAACGCGGCTCACGCGGTCCATTCCGACGCGATTCAAAATGACCTTCGCCGACGGCTCGGCCTTGCTCCGTCACGGACTCTGCGCCTACTTTCTCGAGGGCTGGCGGTCCGCTCTGCCCGCGGAGAAGGAGGAGGACATTTTTGCCCGCGTGGAAGAGCTCCTCAATGAGCGCGCTTCCACCGCGGGCTCCCTCGTGACCTCTGTCGAAATGGTCTATCTGGAGGCTGAACGACCTACAGCCTGAGGCTCAACAGCAAGGCCATGGGACCCGCACCCTAGACAAACCTGGGAGCGTCCCAACTCGTCAGCGAATCGAAGAGGTCAGCGGCGTCAGCACGTATCACTCCCTGGCTCGTCTTGACGAGCAGCCGCGTTCGCCCGACTGCCCCGGCTGCTCGTCGCCCTGGCGTCTTGAGGCGCCGTGGCAGCGGTTGTTCAGCTACCGCTGCGACCCGTGTCGGCTGCTCTGCATTGAGCGCTCATAGGGGCGACCGCCTGGGGGGCTCCACGCCTGCCTGGCTGGCTCTTCGGCTACGCAGCGCCTCGGTTTGGACGCGGTGGTAGTCGAATATCGCAGCGGCCCTCCAAACTCTTGACCACTCCGGCCACCGCGAGCGCGAGCGCCGCATCTCCCAAGTGAACCGTTGCGTTCCGAAGGCCGCTGGTGGACGCTGGCCCCTCCGCTGGCAGCGCGATCCGAGGACCCATGAGCGAACACATCCGTACCCTCCGCCACGGCCATATCCTCCAGATCGAGGTGGCGCGTCCGAAGAAGCGCAACGCCCTCACTTGGGAGATGGCGCGAGCGCTGAACGCCGCCTACACGGAGCTCTCCGAGGACCCGGAGTTGCGCTGTGGTGTCGTGCATGCCGTGGGCGATCACTTCACGGGGGGTCTCGACCTCATGGACGTGGCACCGCGGCTCTCCGGCGTCAACAGCATTGAGGGGCTGCGCGACGTCCTCCTGGAAGAAGGTCAAGTCGACGCATTCGGTCTGCTCGGTCCCCCATGCAAGAAGCCCGTTATTGTTGCTGTGCAGGGGCGCTGCTTCACCTGGGGGATCGAGTTGTCACTCGCGGCGGAGATCTGCATCGCCGCCGAGGACACTCTCTTCCAGCAGAACGAAGTCAGTCGGGGCATCTTTCCCTTCGGAGGCGCGAGCTTTCGGATGCCCGCCCGCTTCGGCTGGGGCAACGCCATGCGTTATCTGCTCACGGGCGAGGCCTTCGACGCACAGGAGGCAAAGCGCCTAGGCCTGGTGCAAGAGGTCGTTCCCACGGGTCAACAACTCGAGCGGGCCCTGGAGCTTGCTGCGCATATCGCCCAGCAGGCCCCCCTCGCCATTGAAGTCGTGTTGAGGACCGCGCGCACCGGCCGAGACCAAGGCGAGCAGGCCGGGGTGGCCGAAGGCGCCGAGTCCATGCAAGCGATCATGTCCAGCGAAGACGCTAAGGAAGGAGTCATGAGCCTGATGGAGAAGCGACCAGCCGTGTTCAAGGGGCGCTGACCCAGAGGCGCAAACCTACGACTCAGTGCGCGATCCCTCCTCGGGTCCCCCCCGAGACGAAGAGCTGAAGCGCACTGTGGCGCTCAAGACCTTCCTCGACCCCGCAGCGATCAGCGCTGACGGACTCGCGCGCTTCCGCCGCGAGGCCGGCGCCGCCGGTCGGCTCAAGGACCCGCGGATCGTGACCGTGCATGAAGTCGGAGAGCACGAAGGTCGACCCTTCATTGTCATGGAGTTGATCGAGGGCGAGAGCCTGGAGGCCTTTCTGCGCCGCGGCCTCCCGCCACCGCACCGGGCAGCCGAGATCGTGCGTGAGCTCGCCCTAGCCCTCGCCCACGCGCACGAGCGGGGAGTGATCCACCGCGACGTCAAACCTGAGAACGTGCTCCTCGACGGCGAGGGCCTCCCGCACCTGACCGACTTTGGCCTCGCGCGCGAGATCGCAGACACCGAGCGCCTCACCGCCAGTGGCGCGATCCTCGGCACTCCCTCTTACATGGCACCGGAGCAGGCTTCTGGGAGCCTAGGTCAACACGGGCCTCCCTGTGACATTTACGGCTTGGGCGGCCTGCTCTACCGCTCGCTCGTCGGGCGACCGCCCTTCGTGGCGCCCTCGCTCAAGGTCCTGATCAAGCGGATCCTGTTCGACGAACCGACGCCGCCACGGAAGCTCGACCCCAGCGTGGCGGTCGACTTGGAGACGATCGCGCTTCGCTGCCTCAACAAGGAGCCCGCCCGCCGCTACCCGGACGCGAATGCGCTGGCCGAAGACCTGGGGCGCTTCGTCGAGGGGCGCCCAATCCTGGCTCGCCCGCCGGGTCGCCTCGAGCGTCTGGGTCTGAGCGCGCGGCGAAACCCAGCCGCCAGCGTCGCGCTCCTCGCGCTCGCGCTCTCCCTCGCGGGAGGGACCGGCGTGCTTGGAGTGTCCCTCTCTCGTGAGGCGCGCCAGCGCCGCGCCGACGACGCGCGCGCCGAGACCGCGCGCGTACAAGACGAACAGCGACGCGCACGGGTCGCCGACGTCTTGCACCGCGTCGGGCGCGCCCCGGCCCCCGGCCGCCCCCCGCTCGCGGACAAGGAGGCCCTCAACACCCTCGTCGAGTGTCGACACCCAGAGACCGTGGCTGTCCTTAGCCGCGAGTTGAAGGCGCTCGCAGCCGAGCTCGCCAGCGTGCGCCGAGAGCAGCGACTACAAGCGCTTCCTCGCCCTCGCCCCCAACCACCCAAACGCACAGCTCGCGCGCTCGATCGTGGCGGCCATGCGCCGCCATTTAGACCAGCGCTGAGTTGCCCTATCTGGAGCCGCGGATCTGTTCTTCCTTCACCAGGATCAGCTCATAGGGGAGCGTCCCCGAGTTGAGTTGGGTCAGGAGTTCGTCGAGTTCCTCCGAAGTCTGGCCCGGCATTTCAATGATCCCGCGCTCTCCAATCCCCGAGCGAATAACGGGAGCCGAGAGGACCTTGTCGTTGAGGACGATCGCGAGCTTTCGCTTGACATTGTTCGAGGTCAACTCGAAGAGCTTCTTGCCGCCGTCCGGGGTCATGGTGAACGCGACACAGGGTCGCGAGTTCGCCTCCATTGCTAGGGAGAAGGAGGCAAAGTCGTCCCCTTCGAGGCGTCCCTCGGTTCTCAGCAGGAGCTGGGTCGGGCTCGCCTGCTGCGCGGTCGAGTCCCAGGGGTAGCTCGCGTAGCGGTCTACGCTCAGGTCCCAGGCCCCCGACTCCTGCTCGAATCTGATTCGCTTGACCTCGATCTTCCGCTCGGCCGGCGTCACCTCGCTCTCGTCCACGTCGACGAAAAAGCGAAGCACGGCCCCCCCCTTTAGGAGTGGCTTGAAGAACTCGCGGTCCGTGGTCAGGAGCGAGATCTCGATCAGACCGTCCTTGGTGGCCTCGACCTTCGCCAGGACGTCTCGCGTCTTGAAGCGCTCACGGAGGACTTGGCAGACCTCTCCGAGGTCGACGTCGTCACCCATGACTTCCATCGTGAGGCGAGTCTCGAAGGCGGTCGCGTTGACCCGGATTTCGTAGCCGTAACTGGCGTACGCGATCCCCCAGCCCACGCAGAGCAGAATCAGGAGGGTCAGGCAGGCGCAAATCGGCTTCCCCGCCCCGCGCGGTTCGTCTTCCTCAAGTGCCGGCTCGTAGTCGTCCATGAGCGAAGTCTATCCGGTTCCATCTGCGAGCCGGCTGGCTGGCACGCGAGAGTCGGGGGCGGAACGACTCCCCCGCTCCCGAGCCACTCCTGCCGCCGGATCCTCGGACTCGTGCGGCCTGTATAGCTCTCTCTGCGTCCCCCAAAGAACGGTCGGATCGAAGCCTAGACGCAGCTTGAAGAACACCAGTGCCAAGCTGGCCTCGAACGCCCACGGGTGATGGTTCTTGCCAGACGAGAAGACTCCTGGAAGGAGCCCGTTACAGGTGTGCCACGATCAGGACGAGTTACCACATGGCGACCCCCTTGGGGAGGAAGAGCTCGATCCAGAACGCGACCACTGCCAGAAGGAGGCCGACGGCGATCACGAGGTGCGCGCGACGAGCCACGCGCAGGGCAGGAGGCATGAAGTAGACCGACGCCGCCGGCATGGGGATCCACCACGGTTCACTACCAGTCCCGCCGGCTGTCCGAACTGGAGCCCGATCGTCGCCTGCCTTGGCGCCGAACGGGCTCCGGGCTTGTCTGGCCCCTAGACGCTGAGCGCCGTGACCTGCCGTGACAGTCATCGCATGGTGGTATGTCAGGCGCCGACTCGAGTCGCGTCCGGCGACTCTTACGAAGTCGAGTGGACCGTGTTCTCGAGCGACGACGTGGACTTGACCACGGTCGTGTCGGGAACGACGACGGGGCAGTGGGACCAAGCCCGCGACCTCGACGGCGATGGCCATGTCGACGTCGTAGAGGCCGTCGAGGTCCTGAGCACCCCGCCGGCCAACTTCCCGCTCGGCGAGGCCACGGTCCGCGAGATCAAGTAGGGCTGTCAGGCCGCGGGTAGAGCTATGCCTCACGTTTCGCCTGAAGGGATTGACAACACCGACTGGAAGCCGAAACCGCCAGTCCACGCCGAGTAAGGTGCCGAGGGTGAGGCTCCACCTCCTCGGGACCTGCTCCTCTTCGCCTTCTTGCAGCCAGCGTTTGGACAGCCTGCAGGTCCACGCAAGGCGGACATGGTGACGGCGGGCTATGGTTCCCCCATGAGCGATCACTACACAGACCCCAAGACGGCGGACGTCGCGAAGTTCCTCCTCCAACTCCAGTCCCTGCTCGGCGGCGCCGTGGAGACAGCGGCCGATCGCGACACGGAACTTGGCGGCGATCTTCAACTACAGAAGAGACTGCGAGGAACGATCGCCGGCCTGCAACTGGTTGGGCTCTTCAACGTTCTGGAAGGTGCGTTCGGCCAGAGGTGCTGGGAAGGGACGGGCTGTCATGAAGAGGAGTTCAAGCTCCTCTGGGCGCTCCGCTCCGCCGTCGTCCATGGCAACGGCCACGTCAGAAAGCTCCGCGGGAACCATCAGAGGAAGACGATCACAGAGGGTCTGAAGCAGCTGAACGACGGGGTGTTCAGCGTCACTCCCTACTTCCAGCTCGTGGACGGCGTCGTGCACTTCGACGGAGCGAACCTCAGGCTTGGAACTCTCCTCAAGGATCTTCTGAAGCAAAAGGACGAGGCGAGTCCGCAATGAGCCCCTCTGCAGACGCGGACCCCGACGCTTCGGGCTCAGGACACGCATCGCCCGACGTGAGCGACCCAGACGAGTTGGAGGGCGGATCGCCGGGTATCGGCTGACGCGGAGCTGGGCGGGGGAGGAATGAACGTCGTGTTCGTCGGCGAGCACGAGCAAACAGGGGCCCGGCAAGCGCTCAGGTCCACGCCGCGGCTGCCTGTACCCGGCGACGGAGTTGGCCGAGGGTGGCGACCTGGAGGACCGACTCCGAGCAGGGCCTTTGCCGCACGTGCAGGCGGCGCGGATCGTCGCGCAGCCTGGCCTCGTCGTCGGCGCGCGCCTTGGCGACTTTCTTCCGCGCGGTCGCCGTCTCTGCGACCCGCTCAGTAGGGCTGTCAGGCCGGCTCCGTCCGCTAACGACTCTCTCCTTCTCTCCAAACACGCCGGGCCCTCCAGTCCGGGCGTTTCCTTTCAACGCCGTCAGGAGACACAGATCACCGACGGGCAAGGGCGTTTTCACTTCGAGGGAATCCGCGGACGTCGCGTGACCCGCGCCGCAGCGCCTGCGGAAGGGCGACGTCGCCCGCTTCAGCTAGCACGCGTGGACGAATCAGCCGGCGGGCCGTGTCGGGTTGGGACCTACCTCCTGGCGCTGGAGCCCGAGGAGGACGAAACCGAGGAGGGCGACGAGACCGAGTGGAGGGACGAGTTTGAGGGTCGCCCCTGCCTTCGAGCCAGACAGGCAACGGCGGACAACTCGGACGCCTTTGCGCCGATCGAGCTGAGGGACGCGGAGCTGACCGGCCGGTATCGGGGGTGGCCTCTCGAGCCGGGTCGCTATCGCCTAGGGGTGTGGGATGGCGTCCTGTATGACCCCAAGGTCAAGCGTGTTCTCTCGCGCTCACTCACTCTGACAGCCGACCAGAGCGAGACCGAACTCACCCTTCGTCTTCCTTAGGGGAACCTGCCGCTCGCTGCCCGACCTCGCGCTGTTAGCCGCTCTCCACACGAGAGCTACCTTGTCCATGCCTGGCCCTAAGGAACCCCACGCCTTCAATCTGGGGGCCAGCGGCGAGCTACGCCCAGCCCGCGCCCCTGCGCTTGATTCTCGCACTCAGCGCAGTGAATCTCGGCCCCCTCTTCGCTCCACTCCGCAAGCGCCGCCCGGTGGAGGCGAGCGTGCGACGGGGCGAGCTCCGCGAGCGCCTGGAGGTCACGGCCTTCGCGCTCCCACCTCCGCTCGCCGTAGGACCTGAGCCAGCCCTCCGGCTCGACCTCGAAGACGAGCTCGGCGAACTCCTCGGGTGATAATGCGAGGAGCTCTCGCCTCGCGGCTGGGCTCAGTGGCATAGCTCTCTCCTCACGGCTCCTGAGATAGGCTAGCGAACCGGAGGCGAACCGATGGAGCTGCATGACGCCCCTCGCGTCACTGACGAGACGCGAGCCGCCTACGAGGAGCTTGGCTTCGTCAGCCTAGGGGTCCGTTTCGACACCGAGGCGATCGAGACCCTGCGGGAGGATCTGTGGACCTTCGCGAGGGAGAACGAGCGAGGGGACAACGGGCTCCTGTTCAACAACCTCTGGCGTCGCCTTCCGCACTTCGCCGAATTGATCCAGTCCCCAGCGCTCGTCCGGGCGGTGAGCGACCTGATCGGAGAGCCTGAGATCACGCTCTTTCAGGACAACTTGGTCTGGAAGTTTCCCGGCAGTGGCCAGATCGACTGGCACCAGGACTACAGCTACCAGCCCCTCACGGCGACTCCAGGGGTTTCGCTCTGGGTCTCACTGGACGAGGCCGACGCCGAGAGCGGCTGCCTGCACTACATTCCCGGAACCCACCTCCTCGGCGAACGCCAGCCAGCTGACTTCGTGGTCGGGAGCGATCAACCGCCGATCCCAGGGCTGCCTCCCCTTGATTGGCAGGCCCGCGCCGCCCAAGTGGTGGCGGCCGTGGCTCGACCCGGCGAGGTCCTGGCCCACCACCCCCTGGTGTGGCACATGTCGCCCATGAACCGCACGACCCGGCATCGACGGGCCCTCTCGATCAACTGGGTCACCCCAGACGCGCGCTGGAATCCGTCCCACTCACCTCACCCCTTCAACCACTACCTGTCGCCCAGCGAGGGGAGCCACCTCCAGGGCGAGCTCTTCCCACGCTTCCGACAAGGCTGATTCGTCCCGAGAAGACTCAAGCACCAGGGCTCGGGCGAGTTGGCACACGCCCGAGAGAGGCAAGTCGCTCACGGGCAATGAGTGCCTACGCGCCCGGCGCGGCGCTCGACGAGGGCCGACTCTGCGAGTTGCGCCGTGCCATGTCGCGAATCAGCTCCCGCGCCTCCTCCGGATCCGACGTCTCCTCGTCGGTCAGTATCCGCGCGGGCGGAGGTGCCAGTTGGCCTCGCCGTCGGCGCGCGCCTTGGCGACTTCCTTCCGCGCGGCCGACGTCTCTGCGGCCCGCTTCATAGTCGCAGCCGCCGCCTCGGCCTTTCCCTCCCGGTCCTCGGCCTCGGCCTTCGTTCGCCCCGCGTCCTCGGTCGTCAGCCGGGCGACCTCGGTGGCCCGGTCGACGTCCTGCTGGGCCTCCTTCGCCTCGGCCTTCTCGCGGGCAAGGGCCTCTCGCTCGCCCGCGTGGAGCTTCTCGGCAACCTCCAGGTCGGACGTGGCCACGGCGAGTTCGCGGCGCAGGTCTGAGGCCTTCACCTCGGTCTGGTGCTCGAGCTCGGTCGCAGTCCGCCCCAGCGCGTTCTTCTCGTTTGCGACCTCGTTCGCTACCACGCGCTCCTGCTCTGCCTCGGCCACGCGGGCCTCGGCCCTCTCCTTGGCCCGCTGGGCCGCCGCCTGACCATCCCGGGCCTCGGTGAGCACCTTCTTCGGATCGGCCAGTCCCGCTTGGGCCTTCTCAAGCTGGCCGCGAGCCTTCTCCTCCTCCTCCTTGGCCTTCTCCTCGGACTCGGCTCGCTTGCCCATGACCAAGGCGCTCGAGGTCGCTTTCTGCACGGTGGCTCGCCGCTCCTCGGCGGTCTTGGCCCGGGAGACCGCCTGCGAGTCGGTCACCGAGCGGTCGGCTGCCTCGCCCGCGGCCGTGGTGGCGTCCGCCGTGGCCTCCTCCCTCGCCGCGACGTTCGCCTCGGCCTCGGCGATCGCCTGCTCCTGAGCCGCGAACGTGTTCTCCGCCTCGTGGACCTCACCCGCGCTGCGCTCCAGATCGGCGGCCCGCTCCGCGGCCACGCTCCGGGCCTCGGTCAGGGTCTTCCGCCGCTCGGCGAGGTCGTGGGCGGCCGACTGCGAGTCATTCGTGGCCTTGGCGGCGGCCTCGGTCTCGCGGGTGACGAGGGTGTTGGCCTCGGCCAGGGAGGAGGTGACCTCCTCGACCTGGGCCTTGCCATTCTTTACGTTCTTGCCGGCCTCCCCCTCCTCGCGGGCCGCTGCCCCAGCCCGCTCTCCCGATTTCCCGGCAACGTGCTCGAGGAAGGTCAGCGTCTGCCGCGCCTCCTCGGCGTCGGTCCGCGCCTGCTCCGCGCGCGCCCGGGCCACGGTGGCGTCGTTGCGGGCGAGGGTCAGGTGAAGGCGAGCGGCGTTCTCCCGGGCCACGGCCTGCTCGAGCGCGGTGCGGGCGACCTCCTTGGCGTGGCGAAAGGCCTCCTCCGCCTTCCCGGCCGCCGTGTTTTCGGCACTCTTCGCCTCCGTCGCCTCGCGGATCCTGGCGGTGGTCTCGGCGCGCAGCTTTCGCCAGCGCTCCGCGCCCGCGGCGGCCACTTCGGCGGCCCGCTCCAACTCCTCCTCCGTGGAGGCGTCCTCTTCCGGGGGCCGCTTGGGGTCGTCCTTGGCGGTGTCCTTGCCCTTGGAGGCCGGTGCCTCCTTGGGGGAGTCCTTGCCCGCTGCCTCCTTGGAGGAGTCCTTGCCCGCGGCCTCCTTAGAGGAGTCCTTGCCCGCTGCCTCCTTGGAGGCCGGTGCCTCCTTAGAGGAGTCCTTGCCCGCTGGCCCCGGCTTGCCAGCGGAGGCGTCCTTAGGGTCGTGGGTCGCGTCGGTTGGTTTCGACGCTTGACCTTTGCTCTGCTTCTTTGCCATTCGTGTGTCGCTCGACCGCCCAGGATAGGGAGTCACTCGGCGCACCACAACCTGCCTGGGCCATCGAGGCTAGGTGTGCGGTGTACCCGTTCCAGGAATCCCGAGTCGTAGAGCGAGGTCGACCTGCTCGCCCCGCTCGCGCAGTTTCCACAGCTGGGTCTCCACGGCCTCGTCGGTCCGTGTCCAGGGCAGCGGCGGGCCGGCGAAGCGCCGGAGCGACTCCCCTTCGATCTCGGCCCGGACTGCCCGCTCCAGGCCTCGCCTCAGCTCGGCGGGGAGGTCCAGCCCGTCGAGGGCCTCGGCCAGGCTCGTCCCCTTCCGGGTGAGCAGGTCGGGCGTAGGCCCCGAGACGCCCAGCGCCTCCAGGGCCACGCGGGACGCCTCGACCTCACTGATCAAGTCCTCCCGCTCTGCCTCGACCTCCGCGAGCCGTTCTTCGGACTCCTCTCGGGCCAGGCTGTCCTCAGCGGCCTGGGTCGAGACGAGCTTCAGCTCCTCCCCTAAGCGCTGGGCGTGGTTGTGGGCGGTCTCCCGCTCCTTGCTGCCCTGCTCGAGCTGGTCCGCCTTCTCGTCGACGGCACTCTTCAGGGCGGCCAGCGTGTCGTGGCTCTGGTGCGACTCCAGCCGCAGCCGTTCCTGATCCTTCGTCGCCTCGGCGAGCTCGGCCCCCAACGACTCCAGCTCCTCGTCCCGCTGCCGGGCGCGCAACTTGGCAGCGTCGAGTTCGGCCCCCAGCTTCTCGAGGTCCTCCTCTCGCTCCGCCAGCGCACGCACCCGCTCCTCGCTCTCCTTCCCGCCCTGGTTCACCTCACTGCGTAACCGCTCCAGCTTGTTCGAAAGCCCCTGTGCCTCGGTCGCCTGGGCCTCGAACCTAGACCTCTGCTCGGCCTTCGCGGCCTTCGTGGCCTTGTGCTCGGCCTTCGTGGCCTCGAGCTCGGCCTCGAGCTCGGCGATCCGCTGCTGGGTCCTCTCGAGGGCGGCCGGGTCGGCGCCCAAGCTGGCCGGCTTCTCCGCCAAGAACCTGACGAAGGTCTTTCCCAGGATGAGCACGTCGTTCGGTTGCAGCTTCCCCGTCTCGCCATTGTTCAACCGTCGCGTGTTGATGAGCGTGAGCCCCTGGCCCTTGGCCTGCAGCCAGTAGGAACCCTCGGCTGGGTAGATGCTGCAGTGAGTCGCCCCGATCCCCTCGTCGGTGAGTTGGACGTGAGCCTCTGACGAGTTCCCCACGATCAAGAGGGAGGACCGGCTCAGCTCCTGGAGCTGGTCCGCGCGCGAGCCGTTCATGAACTGCAGGTAGGCCATGGCCCTATCCTCTCCCGTCGGGGTGCGGATCGCGAGGCCCCCTCGGCCAGAGCACTAGCTAGTAGCGCGCCAGCGCCCAGAGCTTCCAGGCGGCCTCGGTTTCCGCCGGCGTTTCACCAAAGGCGTCGCGGAACACGGCCACGACGTCGCTCTTGCTCCGGATCTTGGCCACGTAGGCCTTGAGCCCCTTCTGGCGGGTCGTCATCAGGAAGGTGATCAACGACCAAGATTGGGCTGTGTCGGCGGCGCTAAACGAGTTGAAACGCCGGTTCTTGAGGAGCTGCTTGAGGGTGATTGCCTCTCCCCTTTGGATCGGTGAGGTAGACCTTGATTCCCTCGGTCCAGAAGGGGATCTGTTGAGTCCGCGTCCCGCGACATTGAGCGCATTGCGAACGACGACTCGGATCACGGCGTCGCCGACGTCCTTCTTGGCCGGGGTGACCATGGCGTACCAGCCGTCGACGCTGGCGGAGGAGCCGGCCGAATGCCTGACCTGACGTGGCACTCCCCCTCGACGCCCTTGCGGCCCAGGCGCGTTTGATGCCGTAGGCAGCCAGCCGCTCGGCGGCAGTAGGAAGACCGGGACGCTCGCCCCTGAACGAGGACATCACCGGCTCGCCGCTCGGCACTGATTGGCTCGCCTAGCCAGCTTGTTGCTCTGGCGACCACTGCTCTCGCCGAAGGCTCCGAGGAGCGTGCTCATGAGGCCCTCTGCAATGCAGCATTCTTTCCACACCAGGATCGTAGTGCGGGAGAAGAATTCGATCGTGCGTTCCCAGTGGCCGAGGAGGTTCGCGAACTTTGGGGTGAAATTGCGGCAGGAGATACGGGTCCTGGGGAAATCCGCCGCCTTGGACGAAGAGATTTCCGCGACCCCCGCAGTGTTTCAGTGCTCCTGAATGTCCTGGGAAGCGAGCCACGGGGCACATTTGTGGTCGCAGCGGCAAAGAGCCTGGGCGCAATTGGCGATCTCCGAGCCGTGGTGCCGCTCCTTCGTAGCCTCTTCAAGCCCTTTGAAGGAATCGGCTCCGGGGATACAGCAGGGAATTGGGTCAGGGTTGCCATTGCGAAAGCGCTGGCCAGGATCACGCTTCCCTTAACCGAGGAGTACTTTCTGACGGAACGAAAACACCACCGAAGAGATACCCGGAGTCGGGTCGAGTCCTGGCTGGAAGTCTACTCGGCTCGCAAGACCGGAATTGCGAATCCGCTAGATGGCCTTTCGTCTTGGGCGCTCGGGTACCGGGTGCCCATTGTTGATCGAGCCTTGAAGGTCGTCGACTGAGCGGGTGTTGTCGCGCGGTGTAGTAACGTCTGGACGTGTCCTGGTATGGCATGCGTGGCGTGCCTGGCGCGCCATCATGAAGCCTGCTGGGACGACCACGGGGAGTGCTCGACACGCGGTGGACGCGAACGATTCACCAGTGTCGAAAGCACTCCAGGACGGGACAGGCGCGAGCGCCGGAGCAAGAGCTAGGTTCGGATCGCCCGTCGAAGAGGCGGCCGCTCAGGCGGCCTCTTCGCTCTGCAGCCGGGAGTCGGGTCTTGCGCGGTCAAGTGCTGAAGCAGCAGGCGATAAGGAGTCTGCTGCCCTGCATGCTGATGCCGACCAGTCGCGACTCCCCGTGAGAGGTCGCGTGCTCACTTTGGAGAGCAGTCCGTACGCAGCGGCGCTGGCCGGAGTGCTGAATTTCGGGGAACGGTTCCGGGCTGCGGTGATCGCGGTTGCCGCCGGAGACGTCCTGGCAATCCATGCCCAGGAGCTAGCGGATCTCAGGCGACTCGGACCCGAGGTGACACTTGCCTTCGACGCCCTGGCGGTCGACCCGGGGCTCAAGCGCGGGGTCAGGCGGGGTCAGGGAGGCAGCCCTAGATGGCTGGCCGAGCGAAGTAGGGGAACACCGTAGCGGCAGCGCGTCGAGACGATCCCCACTTAGCAGAGCCCTTGGAAGCTAGCCTGGGGCCCTCGTGGGGGACTACGCAGTTAGGGGCGGCTTCTCAGGGCGGGGCGATTCCTGGGATGGTTCATTCGGCGCACTCGGATCGCCTGGAAGAGCAGGGGCGCGCGATCGGACCGCGACGGCTGCGAGCAAGCCACAAACTGGAGCCCCTGAACCACCCAAAACTCGCCGCAACGGGCTACGCTCGGCCCGCCGGTTAGAGGAGGGAGCCCCGTTGTCCTCGGACGATCTCGACACCCTGCCTGGGGCGCAGCTCACCGAGCGGCTGCGCGCGCTCCCGTTCGGGGACCAGCTCGATCGGCTGGAGGAGGCCCTGGACGCTGGCACGAGCCCGGGGGAGCTCCTGGTGGGCACGGCGCGGTTGCGAGATCACGAGCCGCTGGCGGTGGTCGTGCGCCGGCTGGCGCAGCGGGGGCTGCTCGCGGCGAGCCAGGGCATCCTGACCCAGCTCCTGGGCGAGCTCCCCGAGGCGGGAGTCCACCGAGTGCTGCGCAAGCTAGAGCGGGAGGCGGTGCCCGCCGACCAGCTCGCGGGGTTCGCCCAGGCGGTGGCCGCGGCCGAGCGCGCGCTCCCTCTCGAGCGGCTGGCGGTGCTTTGCCTGATGGACCGTTGGCTCAAGAACGCTGCGCCCGACATCCAGCGTGCCTTGGGCGAGGAGGCCTGCGCCGCGGTCCGGAACGCGCTCGAGGGCGACGCCCTCGCGGACCTCTCCGACGCGACGCTGGCGCGCGTGCCGGGAGCGCGCGTGGC
>JAESQQ010000872.1 GCA_016765095.1 Planctomycetota bacterium
AGGGGAAAGAGTGAGGGTGTAGGCATCAGCCACACCCCCATCAACACCATACCAGAACGGCCCCGCACCCACGACCGATGGTATGATTATGTCCCAGCCCCAGACTCCGGCGACCGAGGGCGCGGGCCACGCCCTCAAGGATCGGCGTCTTGCGTTCTTTGAGGAGCTTGCCCCACTCCCCCTCGTCGCTGATCTTGGCGAGGGCCTCGATCGCTCCCTCGCGCTGATACCAGGGCTCCTTGGCGAGCACGCCCAACAGGAACTTGCGCGAGCCCGGATCGCTGGCGTCGAGCCCCTCGACCAGCGTCCGACGCTGCCAAGAGTCCTTCGTCTCCGCATAGCGACGCGCGAGGACCTTGGCGTCCTCGGCAGCAGCCGGAGCCGCGAGGGCGACCGCAAGAAGCGGAAAGGCAAGCCAAGTCCGAGCCATGAAACCTCCGAGTTGCACAGGGTAGCGTCGATCTCAACCGACGCGGCATTCAAGGGGTGGCGCGATCTCTCGCGGGCCCAGGCCGCTCCCGCCATCCTCGCGATCCCCGCCAAGCTCCCTCCTCAGACCTCTGGGCGAAGCGTGGGGGTAAACCGGATAGGATCTTTGGGTGAGTTCGCAATCCCCTACGGGTCGCCTGATCCAGCCCGAGCAGCGGATTCCTGCTCCCGACTCTCGCCGCCAGATCCTGCAGGCGATCTGTCGCCTCCTGATCCAGAAGCGCGAGCCGAACCCGGCCGCGATCACTCGCGTCCTCCGCCAGACCGTTCACCGGCTCCGGGACACGATGGGCGCCCGGGCAGCGGCGTTGCTCGTCCTCGACCCGAGCGTCAAAGAAGCCGAGGTGATCGGAGTCGCGCTCCCCGACCCCAAACGAGAGACGGAGCTGAATGGGACCAACGTCCCTTTCGCCCAGCTGGGCTGCCTCCGCGAGGTCCCTCAACCCATCTGTCAGGACAGCTTCGCCGAGGGCCAGGAGCCCCTGGCCTTTGATCAGGTCTGCGGCGATCCGACGGAGGCCCTCGCGGCGGTGCCGCTCCCGGTCAGCGATCGACTGACCGCGGTCCTGGTCGTGTTCGACCACCAGGAGGAGCCCCACGACTATTCCCTCGCCGAGCTCGCGCTGCTCAGCGAGTGCCTCCGCCACCTCGTGCTCGCCGTCCAGCGCTCGTTGGGGCTTGGCTCCGCGCTTGACGAAGAGGCCAAGGGGCGCTGCGTAGCGCTCCTGGCGGGCTGTTCGTTTTGGTCCCCGCCCCCCCAGTTCGAGCCCAACGCGAACCTGATTCGCCCGATGGGGTGGCGGGTCTTGGCCCGTTACGGAATCCTCCCCCTCGCCAACCTCACGAACGGTCGCCTCCTCGCGGCCCTTGGAAACCCCCTCGACAGTCAATCCGTCGAGGACTTCGAGCTGGCCACGGGGCGCGTGATCAGCGAGCGCCTCGCCGCGACCGACGGCGAGGTCCGTCGCCAGCTCCGCAAGGTGTTCCCCGACTTCCCCGACTCCGAGACGGACGAGAATGACGCTTCCTCTGAGCTCCAAGGCGACCTGGTGGCCCAGCTCGCGAGCACGCTGGAGGACTTCTCGAGCGCGGTGCCGCTCATGGACTTCGCCCCCGAAGAAGTCGACGAGAAGAGCTCCCCGATCGTGCGCCTCGCGAACCGGCTGATCGAGGACGCCTACTTCCGCGGAGCCAGCGACATTCACCTCGAGGTTGGCGAGAGCGAAGTCGTCGTCCGTCACCGAATCGACGGCACGTGTCGGAAGCGAACGTCGCTCCCCCACGCCGTCGCACGCCCGCTGATCACGCGCCTCAAAATTATGAGCCTGCTCGACATAGCCGAGCGGCGGCTCCCACAGGACGGGCGAATCGACTTCCGACGCTACAACGTCGAGCTCCCCATAGACCTCCGGGTCTCGGTCCTGCCCATGCTCCACGGCGAGTGGATCTGCATGCGGATCCTAGAGAAGCGCCGCTCGGCGCTCCCGCTCGAGGAGCTCGGTTTCTCCAAGCACAACCTCACGCGCTACCGACGCGCGATCACGACCCCCTACGGGCTGATTCTCCACTGCGGCCCGACGGGGGCCGGCAAGAGCATGACGCTCTACGCGGCGCTCCGCGAGATCGCGAGTCCTGAAGTCAAAGTCGTCACGGCCGAAGACCCAATCGAGTATGTGATGCCCTCGATCGGCCAGCTCCAGATCAAAGAGGGGATCGGGCTGACCTTCGCGCGTGCCCTGCGGAGCTTTCTCCGCCACGACCCCGACGTCATCCTCGTCGGCGAGATCCGCGACGAAGAGACCGCCAAGATCGCGATCGACGCCTCGCTGACGGGGCACCTCCTGCTCTCGACGCTTCACACCAACGACGCCGCCTCGAGCGTGGCGCGCCTCATTCGGCTCGGGATCGAGCCCTTCTTGGTCGCCAACACCCTCGTCGCGCTCTGTGCCCAGCGCCTGGTTCGGCGGCTGTGTCACTGCGCCCGATCGGAGGAACCGAGCGCGATCGAGCGAGCCCACCTCGAGCGCGCGCTCGGGAGCTGGGAGGAAGGAGCGCTCGTCAAGCGCGCCGTCGGCTGCGAACAGTGCAAAGACCTCGGCTATCGCGGCCGCTCGGGGATCCACGAGTTGATGCTCCTCAATAGCAAGCTCCGCCACCAAATCAGCCAAGAGGCGACCGCAGCGGTCCTCGAGACCAGCGCCCGCGAAGCTGGCATGAAGACCCTGTTCGAGGACTGCCTCGGGAAAGTCGCGGCCGGACTCACGACGATGGAGGAGACGTTCCGGGTCTGCCAACCCCCAGACGAGTAAGCGCCCCCCCAGGGAAACCGCCTCCGACCTGCCCTCGCCCACCGCGCGAGGCTCCCCTCCCCTTGGCCAGGATGCTCCAATATCCGCCCGGCGGAGGTGCCATGAGCACGGACGAGATCTTCAGCCCCCAGTCCCTGTTCGAGCTGGAGGGATTTGCTCACGCAGACCTGTTCGAGGGCTGCGAGCTGGCCTGGGACGCGCTCGGCGACCGGCTCCGGGCCTACCTCGACGAGCACGCCCAAGAGCGAATCGAAGGCGTCGTCGAGCCAGGTGCGACCGTTCGCGGCAAAGTCTGGCTGGCCGAGGGCGCCACGATTGAGGCCGGAGCCTTCGTGCAGGGACCCGCGATCCTCGGTCCAGGGACCGTGGTGCGTCATGGCGCCTACCTCCGCGAATACATCCTGGCCGGGCGGGACTGCATTCTTGGACACTCGACCGAGGTCAAGAACGCGATCTTTCTCGACTTCGCCAGCGCAGGCCACTTCAACTACGTCGGAGACTCGATCCTCGGGCGGCGGGTCAACCTCGGTGCTGGGGTCAAGCTCGCCAACTTTCGCGTGTTCCCGGGCAACGTGAACGTGACCCACCCCGAGGGGCGCCTCGTCCCGACCGGCCTCCTCAAGCTGGGGGCGATCCTGGGCGACGACGTCGCGATCGGCTGCAACTCGGTCACAGCGCCTGGGACCGTGATCGGCGCCCGGACCGTGATCTACTCCCTGGCCTCGGTCCGCGGCACGATCCCCGCCGACAGCCTCGTCTCCTACAAGCCGGAGCTGCGAGTCCGGACTCGACGCAAGGGACGCACAAAGTGAGCTCTTGGCAGCCTTCTCGCGCTCTCTGCCTCGCGGCGCTCTGGGTCCTGAGCGTCGCCCCGCTCTGTGCTGGGGCGCCCGAGACCTCGACCCTCAAGCGCCCCGAGAGCCCAGTCATAGTCCCCGGACGCAACCTGAAGCCCTTCCTCAAGCGAAGCATCGACACGATCCGGCTGTACGCGTTCCGAGACGGAAAGCTGCGCCCGATCCCGTTCCAGATTGACGAGCGAACCGCCGACGATCAGATCGCTTTCCAGGCGGGCGAGGACCGCCGGAGCGACGTCGACGACGGCCGCCTCGACGCCAACGACGAGCTGGTGTTCATGGGCCGCGACGTCGGAGACCGAGCGCCGCCGGCCTCGATCAAGCTCGGCCAAAGCGACTACGCCGAGTTGATCGTGAAGGACCCGCGCGGCCGCGGCTGGGTCTACCTAGTCCACTTCGCCCAGGCGCCCCCGCCCCGCGCCCAGGGCCGCTACGTGAGCCTCGACTTCCGAGGGGACGAGCTCCTTGGCTGGACAGCGCAGCGGGTCCAGGCCAAGGTCGGCCCCGACGGGCACGCGCTCGACCTCCGCAGCCTTCGCTTCGCGCGCGCGAAGGGTGGATACGGCATCGACATCCTCGACCGGACCAAGCTCCACCTCCGCGCCAGCTACCTGTTCCTCGATATCCAGCGCCGGTTCGACGAGGTCCGCTCGTCGTGGCGCTCGTATCGCCAAGGCCCCGTTCGGGTCATCGCGGGAGTCCAAGCCGAGACCTACCTGACCTGGGGGCGCTGGCTCTCGACGACGCGCCGCTCGACGCTCGTGATCTACGGGAATCGACTTGAGCTCCGGAGCCAATTCGAGCTCCCGATAGACCTCGAGGCCAACAAGCCAAGCTCGCTCCGACTCTCGTTCGACTTCAGCCCGACCGCTGGCGACGTCCGCGTGTGGTCGAACCGAAACCCAAAGCCGATCCGCTGCAACGGGCAGGGAACCGACCCCAAGCTCAGCAAGCTCAAGACGTCTGGCGCCGAGTGGATCGCGTGCGCGACGCCCGCCGGCGCCGTCGTCCTCCGGCTCCGCCTCGACGCCCAGCTCCAGAAGCGACGCCACCGGTTCTTCCTCCGCGACGGCCCCGCTCCCGACCTCCCCGAAGACGCTGTCGGCTCACGAGGCAACGCTGGCTTCGAGCTCGATTTGGCCGGCCTCCAGGCCGGCCGCTACGAGTTTTCGCTCAGCGCCCACTTCTTGCGAGCCCCCCTCGAACCAGGCGGCGAGAGCGCAGCTTTGTCCGTCGAGGACGCGCCGCTGGTGTGCGAAGCCCTCGCGAAGACTCCGCCCAAGAAGAGCGGCGGCGCCAAGCCCAAGAAGACCGACAAGAAGTGAACACGGAACTCGAGAAGGAAGCCGAAGACGTCGCCCCCGTCGAACAGGAACTTCACGAGCCGCTGACCCCAGACGAGGTCTATCCGGTCGTGCTCGCGGCTGGCGCCAGCTCGCGGATGGGTAGCCCCAAGGCGGGACTCGACTTCGGCGGCCAGACCGCGCTGGCCCGGATCCTGGAGACCTGCGCGGAGCTGGGTCTGGGCGAGCCCGTCGTCGTGACGGGCGCCCACCCCGAAGAGACTCGCGCCGCGGCGGGTGACCACGCGGCGCGCTTCGTGCGAAACGCCCGCTGGGAGACCGGCCGCACGAGTTCACTCCAGCGCGGACTCCTCGCCATTCCCGGAGACGCGAGCGCGGTCCTCCTCTGGCCCGTCGACGCCTGCCTCCCGGGCGTCGAGGTCGTGACCGAGCTCGTGGCGGCCTTGACCCACACCCCAAACGCGCAGGCCGCTGTCCCCTGCCACGACCGCCACCGAGGACACCCCCTCTTGATCGGCGCCGAGGCCCTCCCGCGCTTCCTCGACCTCGGCCCCGACGAGTCGGCCCGCGAGCTGGTTCGAACCCTGGCCGCCGAGGGCCGACTCGTGCACGTCGAGGTCAGCGAGAAGTCCGTCCTGATGAACGTCAACACCCCTCAGGACCACACGCGCTGGAGACTCCTCGCGCCGCGGCGTCGACGCGGTGAGTGAACACGCAGGCCTCCTGAAGCGAATCCGGGCCGGACACGAAGTCGCGGGCGAGATCATTGGCAACTGGGAACTCCAGGCGCCAATCGCGAGCGGGGGTCAAGCCGTCGTCGCCGAAGCCCGCCACCGCGGCCTCGGTCACCGCGTCGCGCTCAAGCTCCTCGACCCCGGCGCCCCGGCCTCCGATCCAGACCGCTTTCGCCAGGAGGGGCAACTCCTGAGCCGACTCAGCCACCCTTCTCTGCCGCGAGTCCTAGACCTCGGAGAGGACGACGGGCTCCACTACCTGGCCCTCGAGTTGATCGAGGGCCCGACCTTCGAGGAGTTCCTCGACGAAGGCGTCCCCGACCCCCTCTGGAGCGCCGAGCGGATCGCAGAAGTGGCCGACGCGCTCGAGTACTGCCACCAGGCAGGCCTCGTGCACCGCGACGTCAAGCCACAGAACGTGATCGTGGGAGAGCGCGCGGTCCTCTGTGACTTCGGACTCGCTCGACGCGACCTGACCGCTTCACGTTTCGAGTCCGTCGACGCTCTCGCCCGCAGCAACCCCGAAGAGATCAAGGGCAGCCCAGAGTTCATGGCACCCGAACAGGCGGACCCCGAGGCCTACGGCCCCGCGACGCCGGCGGCTGACGTCCACGGCCTGGGCGCGACGCTCTACTACCTCCTGACGGGCGATCCCCCCTTCACGGGGGACACGACCCAGAGCGCGCTCGACGCGGTCCTAGCGGTCGTCCCGCCTGCACCGAGCACCGTCGAAGAGCGCGTCCCGCCCTGGCTCGACGCGCTCTGCTTGGCAGCCCTCGCGAAGGATCCCGACCACCGCCCCGCGAGCGCGGCGGCCTTCGCGCTCGCCCTCCGCGC
>JAESQQ010000873.1 GCA_016765095.1 Planctomycetota bacterium
CGGTCGAGCTCGGCCGCCGCGGGGGTGGGCTGGCGCTCGTGACGGCCTGCGCTGCTGGCGGCCTCGGCGCCGCGATAGTCCTGGAGGTGACGACATGAGCGACTCGAACGAGAAGACCTTCAGCTACGAGGTCCGCGAGGGCGGCGTGGCCTTGGTCACGATGGACGTCCCCGGGGAACCAGTCAACACCCTCCAAATGTCTTTCGCGGACGAATTTGAGGAGCTGTTCGCGGACATGGAGCGCGACGAGCGCGTGGTCGCGGTCGTGTTCTCCTCGGGCAAGAAAGACAGCTTCCTGGCCGGCGCGGACATCACGATGCTCCAAGACGTCAAGACCGCGGGCGAAGCGACCGAGCTCAGTCGGCGGGGCCAGCTCGCGCTCGACAAGCTCAGCAAGTTCAAGGTCCCCGTCGTGGCCGCGATCCACGGAGCGTGTCTGGGGGGCGGACTCGAGGTCGCCCTGGCCTGCACGGCGCGAATCGCGAGCGACTGGAAGAAGACCAAGCTCGGCCTGCCCGAGGTTCAGCTCGGCGTCCTCCCAGGAGCCGGCGGAACCCAACGCTCGCCTCGGCTGGTCGGGATCGCGGCTGCTCTGGATCTGCTCTGTAGCGGCAAGCAGCTCGACGGGAAGCGCGCCAAGAAGATCGGTCTCGTGGACGAGGTCGTCCCCGAGCCGATCCTGATCGAAGTCGCGATCAAGCACGCCAAGCGCCTGGCCGCCGAGGGGGAGAAGGGTCTCGGGGCTCGAATCCGGGAGCTGCTGACTCCTGAGCACCTCAAGGAAGTGGCCATGGAGCTCAGCCTCGAGCGCAACCCGCTCGGGCGTCACTTCGTGTTCAACAAGGCGCTCGAAGGGGTGACCGGACAGACGCATGGGAACTACCCGGCGCCAGAGCGAATCTTGGAGGTCGTGCGCGTCGGCTTGGCCGAGGGGATCGAGGCCGGCCTGCGGGCTGAGGCCGAGGCCTTCGGGGAGCTCGTCGTGAGCCCGGTCGCCGAGCAGTTGATGGGAATCCACTTCGCTATGACGGCGCTCAAGAAGGACAACGGGACCGACGACCCCTACGCCGAGATTCGAACCGTCCGCAAGATCGGAATGCTGGGCGCGGGACTAATGGGGAGCGGGATCGCCTACGTCACGAGCGCGATCGGCAAGATCCCGGTTCGGCTCAAGGACCGGGACCACGAAGGCGTCGGGCGGGGACTCGCGGCCGCGAGGAAGCTCCTCGACGAGCGGGTCAAGCGCCGTCGAATGACCAAGCTCCAGCGCGACGAAGTCTTCGGGCGGATCTCAGGGGCCACGGACTATCGTGGCTTCCACGGCTGCGACGTCGTGATCGAGGCGGTGTTCGAGGACCTCGAGCTCAAGCGGACCATGGTTCGTCAGGTCGAGGAGGCGGGCCACGACGAGGTGATCTTCGCGAGCAATACGAGCTCGATTCCGATCACCGACATCGCCGAGGCCAGCAGCCACCCCGAGACCGTGATCGGAATGCACTACTTCTCCCCGGTCCACAAGATGCCCCTCCTCGAGATCATCGTGACCGAGAAGACGGCGCCTTGGGTGACCGCGACTTGTGTCGGGCTCGGCAAAAAGCAGGGCAAGACCGTGATCGTGGTCAACGACGGGGTCGGCTTCTACACGACCCGGGTCCTCTCGCCTTACATGAACGAGGCGGCCTACGTGTTGGCCGAGGGCCACGCGATCGATCACCTCGACGAGGCGCTGGTCAAGTTCGGCTGGCCGGTGGGCCCGATCACGCTCATGGACGAAGTCGGGATCGACGTCGGCGAGAAAGTCGGCAAGATCGTGTACGAGGCCTTTGGCGAGCGCTTGGCGCCGCCAGCGGGTGTCGAGGCGCTGATCGCCGACGGGCGCCTGGGTCGAAAGAACGGGCGCGGGTTCTACCGCTACGACGACGAGGCCAAGAAAATCGCCAAGGCCGGCGGCAAGAAGCCCGTCGACCCGACGGTCTACGCGCTCTTGGGGGTTCACCCGCACAGCGACGGGGACCCTGAGCAGCTCGCCTTGCGCTGCACGATGAGCTTCGTCAACGAAGCCGCCCGCTGCTTTGGGGAGGGGATCCTCCGCAGCGCTCGCGACGGCGACATAGGCGCCATGTTCGGTCTCGGGTTCCCGCCCTTCTTGGGCGGACCCTTCCGCTACGTCGACCGCCTCGGCGCGGCCGCTGTCGTCGACGAGCTCGAGCGGCTCAAGGGCCAGCACGGCGTCCGCTTCGAGCCGGCCCCGATCCTGGTCGAAATGGCTCGCGAGGGCGGCCACTTCTATGGCGAGGGCGCCGTCGTGCCCGGCCGCCACAAGGAAGCCGTCGCGGCGGGCTAGGCTTGGCGCTTGGGGCCACGGCCGCTCGTCAAAGGAGGGCGTCGAAACCCCTCCGGGAGGCTAGACTGGCGCGGTGTCGCTCCCTCCTCCACCCCTCTCTCAGCCCTCCCCACGGGCTCCCCAAGGGGGGCGTCGAGGCCAAACGCCCGACCTTGGGCGCTCGAGGCGTTGGCTCAAGGGGGCCGCAGCTTCGCTCGGCCTGCACACCCTCGTGCTCGGGTTGCTCTCGCTCTGGGTGATCCCGGGCCTCCGCGTCGCTGCGGAGGCTCAAGAGGCTCACCTCGAGACGAGCTGGGCGGCGCGTCCGCTGCAGCTTCCTGTTCTCGAGCACGCCGCGCCCAGCCTGGCTGACCTCGAGGTCTCCGAACAAGCACCCCAGCTGGAGGACCCCGACTGGGAGCCCCCTGCCCGGCCGATGCCCGCTGACTACACCGCGCCCATCGCTCTCGCGGCGGTCCGGGCCTTTCGGCCCTTGCCGCCCGCGCCCAAGCCCGCGAAGCCCGCGAAGCGGGTCGAACCCGTCAAAGTCACCGCGCGTATTCAGGCGCCGCGTCCCAAGGCCAAGCGCAAGCGCAACCGGGCCAAGCCCACCCCGCCCCGGGTTCACACGCGGAGTCCAGTCCTCCGTGCGCCTCAGGTCCAGAGGAGGCCCCGGGTGAGTTGGCCCTCGCGCTGTCGACGCCGCAATCACCAGGGCGACACGAGGCTCCTCTTGAAGGTCAGCCGGAAGGGTCGCGTGAAGAACGCCAAGGTCGTCCACTCGGCGGGGTGCAAGCACCTCGACGAGGCCGCTCGTAAGGCAGGGCTCGAGTATCGGTTCCAGCCAGGGACTCGCGACGGACGGGCGACAGCCTGGCTCGTGACGGTCGAGATCCGCTTCGGCCCGTCGAGCTAAGTCAGTGGACTCTCCTCTCGCCCCGCCCGCCGGCGGCCTCCGACGGAGGCTGGCTCTCCCCGCGCTCGTCGTGGGCGTGTTGGCGCTCCTGTTCGTCGCCAACGATCGGTTCGTTGCCCACGGACGCGAGGTCGTCGTCCTCAATCGAACGGGGCTCTCGGCGCAGATTCAGGCCCCTGGCCTGGAGCCGATCACGTTGGCCGACAAGGGCTTTCGAGTCCTGGTGCTCGGGGAGGGCCTGCACACGATTCAAGTTCAGCTCGGCGAGCGACCAGCGCGCGACGTCGAAGTCCCCGTCGTGGGTAGCGTCCTCGATCGACTTATGGGCGGGCGAGTGTTCTTGCTCAACCTCGACGCTGCGGCCCCGATCGTGTGGGAGGAGACGGTCTACGGGCCACCGGGTGAGAAGCCGACCCTGGCCCCGACCCGAATCGAGCTCGGCGAGGTGTTGGTCTTCGAGCGCGTCGACGAGGTCCTGGTCCCCTTCCCTGACGACAGCCCCGAGGGGCCGCGCGTTCGGATCGGGGTCGCGC
>JAESQQ010000093.1 GCA_016765095.1 Planctomycetota bacterium
GAGCCGATCTTGCTCGTCGGCGGAATTGGCTCGGCCAAGACCCTCGCGGCCCAACGACTCGGACGCCACGTCATGGGCTGCGACGTGTTTCGGGTCTACGACGCGAGCAAGAGCCTCTTCGAGGACGTGATCGGGCTCCCGATTCCCCAGGCTCTCGCGGAGGGCGAGGTTCGCTATGCGCCGACGCCGATCTCGATCACGACTGCGGACGGGGTCCTGATCGACGAGCTCTCGCGAGCCAACAGCTCAATGCAAAACAAGTGGCTCGAGGTGATCCACTCGCGGACGATCATGGGGCTCGCTCTACCTCGCTTGAGGGTCGTGCTGAGCGCCATGAACCCGGTCGGCTTTGAGGGGACCTTCCCTCTCGACGAGGCTCTCGCGGGCCGCTTCACGGCCGTGGTCGTGGTCCCCGAAGCTCAAGAGCTCAGCGAGGCCCAGCGGCTGCGGATCATTCGCTCGGGAGCCCCTCTCGCGCAGAAGGAGCCAGCCGTCGGCTCTCGAGCCTCGGGGCTTCGCCTGCGCGCCTTGCTGGAGGCCGCTCGGGAGGACTACGCCGCGCTCAGTGAGGACGAACTGGCGCAAGTCGCGCTCTGGGCAAACGTGGCCGGGCGCTTCTTGGAGCGCAGCGAAGCCGGGCTCGACGGTCGGCGGCTGGGAATGCTCTTTCGGCTGGGAGCGGCCTCGCTCGCCGTCGGAGGCCGGCTCCTCGACCGAAGGCTCTCAGCGAAGGAGTCCGGCGCGGTGTTTCTGCGCGCCCTGCGCGGCGGGCTTCCCTTCGCGGCCACCGGGAAGGACCTGCGCGAGCCCCTCATCCGCGCGGCCCACGAGTCTGGGCTGGCGGCGATTCGTGGGCAGAACCTGCTCGGGCGTCTGAGGATCCCGACCGAGGCCCGTCAGATCGCGGCTTTGCTCCTTGCGCGGGCGAGTCAGCTCAACGCTGAGGATCGCCAGCAAGCGGTAACGCGACTCCTCGAGGAGGCTGAAGGGAGTTATCAAGCCCCGGAGCAGCGAGCAGCGGCCCTGATCGGGCTGACCGAACTCGCTCGCGCCCTCACGCGCGGGACCCTCCGTCTTCCCACGGACGAGACACACCGCGTTCTCCGGACCGCCGTCCGAGTCTTCGCCTGGCGAGACACGAGCCTCAGCTCCCTCCTCGGGAACCTAGGGGTCGGGAACCGTTGTTGCGAGGCGCTCAGCCCGAACCCCAAGCGGCAGCAGGCGACGCGGATCGCGCTCTCGGCCTTCGCGCTGAACCACAGCCGAACCCCGGCCTACGTGATACCTGGGCAACGCGGTCTTCCACCCTCCGGCCTCTCGCTCGGAGAGTTGATTGACGACGTGTTCAGCGAATTAGAGGGGTTGAGCGCATGATCGACTTCCCACGGAAGAACCTCCCCTCCCCCGAGACCCAGGGCGACTCCGCAGGAGTGCGAATCCGAGTGTGGCGGGAGGCTCTCGTTCACGGGGCCGTGAGGCTCTACCGGAAGGAGGAGCAGCGAGTCCCCGCCCTTCAGCTCCTCCACGAGCGCCTCGGGCCAGTCTCCGCTCGCCAGCCTCGCGAGGCCGGCCGAAGAGCGACTCGACCACGCAAGGTAGGCGCGCTGGGATCTGCCGCGAGGTTCCGCCTCTGCTCCCCAGACGCGACTCCCTTGGAAGCGGACTTCCTCGCCGCTCCGTCCGCCGCGGATCTCGCGGCCTTCCTCGTGGACGCCGACCTCGAGACCTCGGACGACCGACTGCGACACCTGCTCCGTGTCGCTCGAGAGGAGGGAGAGGACAAGTGTGAAATGGCCTTGAACTTGAGGTTGGCTCCGCGCTATCCAGGCTCGCCCGAGGAGGAGGCTCCGCCTCACTTCAACAGGATCTTCGCCCTCCAAGAGAACTTCGATCTTCACTATCCGGCCGAGGTCCAACTCGGCACGAGCCGGCTTCGCGGCTCGAAGCTCTCCTCGTGTTTGCTGAGCGCTCCGACGCTTCAACAACACCGCGGAATCTCGGTTCCCCGCCGCCTCAGCGTGCTCGTCTCCGACGGGGACGACTGTCTGATCTGGGACGGCTCCACGCTGCGGGAACGAACGGTGCATCAGATCCCCGAGGAGCTCTTTCAAGCCTTCGACCGCTCGGGCGAGTGCGTGGGGAACCTGAGCGGCGAGGCCCTCTTTGAGGGGCACCTCTCTGCTCGGGCCTTGGTCCGGGTCCCTCCGGTGGGCGAACTCCAAGAGCTGCTCTCATCTCACCACCGGCTCCGGCGGCCGAGGCACAAGGTCCTCGCGACTCCGGCGATCGTGCGCCCCAGCACAGCGCTCGTTCCCCTCAGCGGCCGGGAGCCAGTGATCGAGGAGCCACGTCTGGTGGCTTGGGTCCTGCGCCACCTCGTGGGCGGGATCTACTTGCCAGAGGACGGGACTCCGCGCGCTCGAGCCGCGGAGGCCGCGCAGGAGGGGGTCCTGATCCTCTGCGATCTGGGCCCTGCCTCGTGAAGGTCGGCGAATTCACGCTGCGCTTGGATCGTGCCGTCAAGAGGGCCTGGAACCTGGACCCGCGGCTCGGACTGCTCCTAGCAGCGCTCACCGATCGCTGCGAACTCTCGCTCACAGAGGGGATCGGGAGCGCTCGAATCGGGCGCCAGGGAGACCAGCGCCGGATCGAGATCGATCCGGTCTTCCTCGAGGAACACCTCCAAACCGCAGACGACTTGATCTTCGTCCTCGCCCACGAGGTGCTGCACCGACTCCAAGGCGACCTCGACCCCGTGGCAGCCCAAAGGAGCGAGCGGGCGCGCCTCGCGGCGAACCTCGTCGCGGACGTTCGAATCAACGCCTGGCTCCTGCTGAACTTCTTTCCCACCCCGCCCCCGCTGCTCGGGCGCCTCTACCGAAGAGCCTCGTTCCCGGGAACTCTCCTCCTACCGCCGACTCTCCTCCTGCCAAGCCCGCTCTCGAGGCTTCCTTTCCACCACCTCGTCGCGAGGGCTGCTTCGCACGGACGCCACATCGCTGGATCCCTCGCCCGCGCGCTCGGGCGCAAGGTTCCTCCAGGCGTCTTGCCCGAGCAAGTGTCCTCTTGGTACGTGGCCGCTTGGCTGGGGGAGAGTTGCCGAGCGAGCCTCACTACGGAGCTGCTCCTCTTCCTGCCAGAGGGCCTGAAGGCCCCAGTCTTCCTCGGGGATCACGAGGGCCAAGGCGAGGAAGGCGAGGTCTTGACCGGCCTCGAAGGCCTCGAAGAGATCCTGGGCTATGGGAAGGGGGGCGAATCGGCGCCCGGCCAGCTCGTGTTGGACTCGCCGAGCACGCGCGCGATCGCGCAGCTGCGGCGAGAACTCCAGCGAGTCCTGAGCTCGGATCCTTCCGCTCCCCTCGAGCCAAGCGAGCGCCAGGCGACCCCGATTCCTCGACCCTCGCGCCGGGACTTCTACCTGCTCGCGGCTGGCTCCTGGCCAGGCCTCTTCCACCCCCGGGTTCCCGACCCTCGCTCACAGAGTCGAAAGGCGAGGGTCTATGTCGACGTCTCTGGCTCGACCCGAGCCGCTCAGGCTCGGATCTACGGCCTCCTCGACAGCCTCCGCGCCCTCCTCGCCGACCCGATCCACATGTTCTCGACCGAGGTCAACGACCTCCCCCTCCAAGCCCTCTCCGAGGGCTTCGTTCGCAGCACCCTTGGGACCGAATTCGGCTGCGTGCTCGACCACGCCGCAGAGAGTCGGACCCACAAGGCGCTCGTGATTACCGACGGATACGGCCCCGTCCCGCGCGCCAGCCAGCGGCGAGCGCGACAGGCGGGAGTCGAGGTCCACGTCCTCCTGACCCAACGCCACGCTCGCTCGGGGCCCGGCGATCTCTGCTCGCTTGCCGCTTCCGTTCGAAATCTGCCCTAGCCCAAGGAGCCAAACAAATGCCGCCCTCTCGTTGTCGCCGCGGGCCTTACCAACTCGCTCCTGCCTCTCCTCGGACCCTTGATCACGATCCTGCGCAGGCGCGCCTCAATCGCTTCGAACACCAGGAGGAGCTCCTCGAAGCCCTGCGCTCTTGCTCCTTGCCCCCGCAGCCACGACAGATCGCGCTCGCGGCTAGCGAACGATTGGATCGGCGAGGACCTGATTCCCGAAGGGAAGCGGGTCCTGCATTCGACCGCTTCGCAGACGTTTATGAACACGTTCCGATTTCGCGCGTCGACCAGGACGATGTCGAGGCATCGACTGAGGAAGCCGCCGTGGCTCCCTCCGAATGTTCCGACAGCATCCTAGCCAAGCCAACTATCTACGGAGGTTTACAATGGCTACCGCCACTCTCTCAGCGTCTATCTCGTCTGCATTGACGAAAAAGTACAAAGGCTGTATCTGCCGCGACTGCACGCGCGTCATCGGCGAATCGTATGGAGGTCAGCAATTGCACCTGGGAGCCCCTCCGGTTCTCGAGAGAAGCAAGTTTGCTACCTGCCAACCCTGCGCTGACCAAACCGTCTGTGCGGGAGGTTGTGAGGGCCGCGAGATTCCTGACGGAATCAAGCTCGTTCCATCCAGCATCGGCCCCTCGTGTCGTAACTGTCTCAGCCGCCTTCAACGGTTACGCCGAACTTTCTAACTGACGCCTATCAGTCACAATTGATCTCGACTAGGCTGCTCGGCCTGCACAGCCGTTGCATGACCAGGAGGGCTGAATGTTGGCAAAGGGACCACTCTTCAACGAACCGGTTGTCCGCGTTCCACAAGAGGTTGCGGACCTTCTGGGTTGGAGCGGGCTCCCTAGTTCTCAATGGCACCCTCTCGCCAACCTCTTCGAGCGGCTGGCTGACTCTGGTATAGCCAAGCTCTGGTTGAGTGCTTACACGATCCGACGGTCCGCTCTTGAAGGTGGACTTGGGCGGGTAGTTGCCCAGGCTGCTAAAGGAAGAGAGAGCGACCCTGATTCCATGCTCTTGCTCCTAGATCGAGACGAGCTTCGAGCGAATACCGCTGGCTTTTTCGACCGTCTTGCTCAGGTGGTCGGTGTCGTGGCCGAAGACCCCAAGCTTCGATACAAGAGTCTCGCCGAGCTGAACGTAATGAGGATCCTGTCTCCCGAGACACTCGATCACCGAACACAACACGCGAAACTCATGCTGATTGAGGTCAAAGGAGGGATCACGGTCGCCCTTGCTGGATCTTCCAACCCGACCACCGGGGGTCTTA
This sequence comes from Planctomycetota bacterium, assembly GCA_016765095.1. Classification (GTDB taxonomy): domain Bacteria; phylum Planctomycetota; class J058; order J058; family J058; genus NORP233. The sequence continues at coordinate 5,171 of JAESQQ010000093.1, forward strand.
GTCGGAACTGGGAACTCAACTTCATGTTGGCTTGGAGGGGAGGTCTCCCCAGCAGCCGGTCGAGGTCGACCCCTGGAGCTTTCGACCCATTTGGGCTCGTCGACGCATTCGCGTCACGTTGGAAGCACTGCTCTAGGGCCTTGGACCCCAATGTGATCTTGCGGATGCGGCCGCCCGATTACGGTCTTCCTCTTAAGCCCTTTGATTGGCAAGACGACCTGATTCAGGAGTTGCTCGAGAAGTGGGAGCTGGCCCCGGACACCCCTCGCCCTACCTCAGAGCTGCGGGGAATCACCCTAAGAATGCCAACGGGGACGGGGAAGACCCTCGTGACCGCAGAGTTCATCAAGCGTCTCGCCAGCCCTGACCGGTACCCAGGCCTCAGGGTGCTGTGGCTCGCGCACCTTGGACAGTTGCTTGGGCAGGCCAAACGGACTCTCCAGCGACAAGGGCAGCTGGAGGTTCAAGAATGGGAACCCACTACTGAGGTGGATACACCCTGTGTTCTCGTCACCACAGATCGAGGCTGCCACAAGGCCATTGAGGACTACGGCAACCAGCGCTTTGACCTCGTGGTGGTAGACGAAGTCCACCGCTATGGATCGAAGACCTACGTCGATATCTTCTCCAAGCTGTCAGCTCGCATGGTAATTGGTCTCTCTGCGACACCGTATCGGTCGCGAGGTGATCATTTGCTGGTGAAGCAGTTTCCCCGCGGGGAGAAGTCTGGCTATCACGTTTCTCTGGATGCAACGACAGCCTTCAACGACTGCCATGGCTTGGATGGGAGGCCCGTCTTGCCCGAGGTGCGTCACCTAAGCGTCCCTACCGGCTGGAAGATGAGGATCAAGCCGAAGGGCAGCACGGTGCCGCTCGCCTTTCAGCTCGTCCAGCAGGAGCAGGCGGCGATAAGGGAGTTTGCCCAGCACTTCTCTGGAGTTGTGGCCGTTACCCACCAACTCCTTGCTGAGCACCTCGGGCAGGAAGGCGGCCTCGGGCCAACCCTCGTATTCGCAGCCCACAAAGAGCAGGCGGAATACCTACGGCGAGCCTTCCAGGCACTGGAGGGCTACCATTGGATCGAGGTCATTCTGGCGGAATACCATGATCGTGGGGGGCAAAGAGACGTTATCCAGAAGTTCGAGCGGGCTGCTCGCTCTGACGATTCGTCTTCACCCATACTGATCGGAGTCGACCTCGTCGCAGAAGGATTGGACCTTCCATTCGTCAAGACACTGCTGATGGCACGACCAACCACGAGCATGCGGCTGTACGACCAAATGCTGGGGAGAGGACTTCGAGGCCCAGGCCTTGAGAACGGAACCGAGACCTGCAACGTCGTGCACTTCGGAGCGCAGCTCGACCTTGACCTTGATGACGTCGGAGAGTTACCGTCCTTCGTTACCCCCCTCGAACTCCTAGATCCACAGAAGATTGGGTCGAAGCGCGTCAAGCGATGCAGCGAGTGGGAGAAGTGGCTGGAGAGGAACGAGCGCTTCCTGAGAGCGAGGGAGCAGGCTCTAACTGAGTGGGCTAGACCCAGGAAGAGGGCCACTAAGAAGAAGGCGGCGGCTACAAGAAAACGGCCCACCAAGTGCAAAGGGAAGACAGCTAGCGGAACAAAGTGCAAGAACTTCGCACAGCCGGGCAACCGCGGCTTCTGCGGCGTGACCCACCCCAAGAAGAGGGCCACCAAGAAGAGGGCCACCAAGAAGAAGGCGGCGGCTACAAGAAAACGGCCCACCAAGTGCAAAGGGAAGACAGCTAGCGGAACAAAGTGCAAGAACTTCGCACAGCCGGGCAACCGC
>JAESQQ010000874.1 GCA_016765095.1 Planctomycetota bacterium
CGTGGCTCGCAAGCTTCGGGTCGCTCTCGCGGCAGAGCTTCAGCCGATCCTCTGCGTCGGCGAGACGCTCGAGGAGCGCCAGGCGGGGCGAGCCGAGTCCGTCGTCAGTCGCCAGATCGAGCTGGCCCTCGCCGGGGTCGAGGGCGACTTGGTCGGGCGCCTCGCTTTGGCCTATGAGCCGCGCTGGGCGATTGGGACCGGGTTGGTCCCAACCCCCGACCAGATCACCGAGATCCTCCAGCACATTCGTCGACGACTCGTCGCCCAACTCGGAGAGGGTGGGCGGGCCCCAGCCATCCTCTATGGAGGGAGCGTCAAGCCAGGAAACGCCGCGGAGCTCCTCTCTCTGCCCGGTTGTGGCGGAGCGTTGATCGGCGGCGCCGCTCTCGACGCGGGCGAGTTTGCGGCCATCGCGGCGGCGAGGTAGGTCGCTCGTGGTCGAGGCCAGATTTTACATCGTGAGCGGGACCGAGGCCGAGGCCTTCTCGGCGGCCTTGGCCCCCCTGGGGGCGGTCGAAGCGCACCCCGACGGGATCTCGCTCCTGACGGCCCTCTCTCGGGCCGAACGCCCCCCCGAGTTGATCGTGCTCGCCGAAGACGGGCCCGGCCTGGATCGACTCGAGCAGCTGAGCGGAATCCAAGGACTGTTTGGCTCCGCCGCCCCGCCCGTGCTGGTCGTGGTCGAGCCGGAGCGGGAGGACCTCCTCGCACGCGCGCTCGAGCGCGGGGCCTCTGACGCGATCCTGCGCCCGTGGCGGGCCGCGGATCTCGTCGCTCGTGCGAGGGCCCGCGCCAAGCCACCGGTCTCGGTGCCGCGTCCGCGCGTCCTCGACGCGCGGCTGGTCTACGAATCGCTCGCGCGCTCCGTCACGAGCCACGGTGGCGCGCTCTTTGGCCTCCGCTTGATCGTGAGCGAGCTCTCTCAGAGTCCGCTGACCCGTGTCTTCAAGGGACTCCGGCTGGTCGGGAGCGGAGAACTCTGTGCGATCAAGATCCTCGACCCCGAGGTCGCCGCTCAGGACGAGGACTGGGCGGGTCGCTTCGCACGCGAGCAGAGCGTGCTGCTCGGTCTCGAGCATCCGAACCTGGTCCCGATCCGCGACGCGGGAACCCTCGACGGGTTGGCCTACCTCGACATGGACTTCGTGGCCGGGGTTCCGCTCGACCGTCGACTCAGTGAGGGTCCCTGCACGACCGCAGAGGCGCTGCGGATCGCGGTCCAAATCGGGCGCGGCCTCGGTGCGCTGCACGAGCGCGGAATCGTGCATCGGGACGTCAAACCGGAGAACGTGATCCTCGACCTGCATGGCGACGCCCGACTCTGCGACTTCGGGCTCAGCAAGGCTCATGACGACTCCGGGCTGACCCGCGAAGGCGAGATCCTCGGGACGGCCGCTTTCATTGCTCCCGAGACTCTCTGCGGATCCCAACCGAGCTACGCAGGGGACGTCTACGCCTTGGGAATCACGCTCTATGAGCTGTTGACGGGCGAGGAGGCGATCTCTGGCCCTCCGGACGCTGCCTTTCGTGCCGCCGTCAGCGGCGAGCCTCAGCGGCAGGCGCTCCGAACGCTCCCGGCTCAGCTGCGTCCCGTCGTGGGACGAATGCTCGCCGTGGACCCAGACGACCGCTACGACCGGCTGAGCGATTTGGTCCGGGACCTTGAGGCGTGTGGCCCCGCGTGAGCGAGCCGCTCAAGATCCCCTGCGTCGTCGCGTTTGCGCGCCTGGGCCGTGAGGTGGAGGTGGCTGCGGGAGAGCTCCTGTTGGAGGTCCTCGAGCAGGCCGGAGTCGCCATAGCAAGCCTCTGCCGGGGGGGCTCCTGCGGCACCTGCCGGGTTCGCCTCCTGGCTGGAGCGCCCGTGATCGAGAGCCGCCACGGACTTCGCCAAGACCAGCGCGAGGACGGCTGGATCCTGACCTGCTGCGCCCGGACCGTGCCCGGTCAACGGATCGTGCTCGACCTTTGAGCAGGCGGCCGTGGGGTTGACTCCGGCTGACTTCTCCAGCCTCGAGCGCCTCCTCGCCGAGCGGGTCGACTTCGAGCGAGTTCCCCCCGCGTCTGGGTTCGAGCTCGCGCGAGTTCGGGCGCTGGCCGCGGCGCTCGGAGAGCCAGGCGCCGCTGCTCCGGCTGTGCACGTGGCGGGCACCACAGGCAAAGGGACGCTCTGCGCCCTCGTGGCCTGCGCCGTGAGCCTGGCCGGGCTAGAGGTCGGCTGGACCACGTCGCCGCACCTCTGCGATCTCCGCGAGCGGATCCGACTCGGAGCGCACCCCCTCGCCGACGAGGCCTGGTGCCGCGCGCTCGGAGCGGTCCTCGTCGCGGAGGCCGGCCTCTCTCAGGATCCGGCGACATTCTTCGAGTTGGTCGTGCTCAGTGCCTTGGTCGCGTTTCGACAAGCAGAGGTCGACTTAGCCGTGGTCGAAGTCGGCCTCGGCGGGAGGCTCGACGCGACTCGGGCGGTTCACCCCAGCGTGTGCGTCGTGACTCGGATCGGGCTCGACCACAGAGAGCTGCTCGGGGCTGACGAGGCCACGATCGCTGGCGAGAAGGCAGGGATCTTGGCGGCGGGCGTCCCGCTGGTCGCGGGGCCGGAGCACCCCGCCGCGCGGGTCGCGATCGCTGCTCGGGCCCACGAACTCGGCTGTCCGGTGTGGTGGCTCGACGACGAGCTCAGCATCGAGCGAGGACAACTCCGAGTCCCCGGGCGCGTGCTGCGGCTCCCCGACTCGAGCGAAAACCCCGCTCGCCGCTCTGCCGCTGCTCTAGCGGGTGGGGTGTCGCTACGCCTCGAGGCCTTGCTCGGGCGGAGCGACCTCCTCAGCGCGCTCCCGAGTGCTCTCGAGCGCCTCTCCTGGCGAGGACGGTGCGACTGGATCGAAGGGAGACCGCCGCTGATGATCGACGGCGCCCACGACGCCAGCTCGGCTCAGGCCTTGGCGGCGGCCTATCGGGCTCGGGCCGGAGAGAGTCGCGCGGCGCTCGTGCTCGCCGTCGCTCTGGGCAAGGACTTGGGTGGAATCCTGGACGCAGTCGCTCCTCTGGCGGAGGTGGCCTGGACCTGCGCGGCCCATCCGACCCGCGCCTTGGCTCCCGTCGAGTTGGCGGAGGCGCTGCTCGCTCGAGGCGTGCGCGCCACTCCTGGGGCAGAGTTGTAGGAGAGCTCCGTGGGGATCGGAGGTTGCATCCCGGCTGCAGTCTGCAACCGGTGACTCTTGCGTCCCTGGGACCAGATGCGGCCCTGGTCATCGATCCGCCCCAGGTCGC
>JAESQQ010000875.1 GCA_016765095.1 Planctomycetota bacterium
CGGGCGGGGGTAAACCCCGCCCCTACATTCACCCGTACCGGAACTTCTGGCGGGCTGCACTAGCCTCCTAGCTAGAAGGTGCTCCGGCCGGCGAGGTGCTTGAGCGTCATGTCGAGCACTTCGGGGAGGTGGTTTAGGAGGCCGAAGTGGTCGGCGTCGTACCACTTAATCTGAGGCCGCCCGAGGGCGTTCCAGAGGTTCTTGGTCGCCTGGGGGGGGACGATCTTGTCCTTGAGCCCGTTGACCATCAGCACGTCTGAGGGGTGAACTCGTGAGGCGAAGGTGATCGGGTCGACGTTCTTGAAGATCGCGCCGAGCTCCTCGGGCTTGACCCCGAGGTGATCGAGGAGCGCCTTCGACTCCTTGAACGAGTGGATCATGGTGTCGAGCCCGCCGCCGCCGAGGAGGAGCACCGTCCGGCGGAGGCGCGGGTCAACGCCGCGCGCGACCGCGGTTACGAAGGCGCCGAGGCTGATCCCGACCGCGCCGACTTGGTCGTTGGCGACTTCGGGACGCGAGCGGAGGAAGTCAGCCGAGCGGATCACGTCCAAGGCGGCCTGCTGGAAGGCCTCGGACGCCACGTCCGCTCCCAACCGAACGAAGCCTTGCTTGGTCCCCTTGATCCGGCGCTTGCCGTAGTTGGGCAGCTCGAGGAAGAAGGCCGCGACGCCGTTGCTGGCGAGGTGCTGAGCCAAGATCACCTCGGCGTCGAAGCGTCCCCCGAGGTGGTGAACGACGACGGCGCCTGGGACCTTGGCGCCCGGCTTGAGGCCGACTGGCTCGAAGTAGAGCCCGGTGACCGTCTTCCAGCGGTTCTGGCGGATCGAGGGGAAGCTGACCTCGTACTGGATATAGGTCCTCGTGACCTTGGGGGTGCTGAGGTGGACCTGGAACGTCTCCGCTGGTGAGCGATAGACCTTCAGCGCTTCCTTGGGACCAATGTCTGGCAGGATCGGGAGCTTGGGGGAGTGCGCGGTGTGGGTCGTTGGGTCGGCGTCGGCGAGGGGCGCCAGGGCACAGGTCAGGATCAAGGCGGCTAGGAACGTTGTTCGCATGGGCTCTCCAGGAGGTCGCGACCTCAGGCTGGGACCATAGCGGGGCTCGCGACGGAAGGCGAGTGAGATCTAGGCTGCTCGCCTGCTCTAGACCTCGCGGAGCCCAAGGACGAGGGTCCGCTTCTTGACCTGGACTTCGACTCGCTCGACGCCTTCGGCGGGCTCGGCGAGGTGGAGTCCTCCCTCGGCGAGGGTCTCGCTCGCGAGGTGCTCGACGCGGGGTCGGACGGCAGCCAAGAGGTCTTCGTCGCCGGCGACCCAGACCTCGACCCGGGCCGCGAAGTCGAGCTTGCGCTGCTTGCGGAGGTCTTGGACCCGACGGAGGACTTCGCGGTAGAGGCCCTCCTCGATCAGCTCGGGCGTCAGCTCGGTCGCGAGGACGGCCACTCCCTTGGGACCGCTGGCGGCGGCGAAGCCGTCCTTGGCTTTAAGCGCGACTTGGACCTCGTCGGCGCTGAGCTCGATCGCCTTGCCCTCGACGTCGAGCGTGATCTTGCCGGTGGCCTCTTGTTCGGCGAGGAGCGCGCCTCCGTCCGCCTGCGCGAGGATCGCCTTGACCTTGGGCATGTCCTTGCGAAGTCGCGGGGCGAGGACTTTGAACGCTGGCTTGACTTGGTAGGTCACGTACTGGGCCGCGTCGCTCGCGAATACGACCTCCTTGACGTTGACTTCCTCTTGGATCAAGGCGCTGTGCTCAGCGACGGCGGTGGCCAGGGCGGGGTCGGCCAAGAGGACCGTCAACGCGCTCAGAGGCTGGCGAACCGCGAGCTTGTTCTGGGCTCGGACCGAGAGTCCCAAGGAGACCATTTCTCGAACCGCGCCCATGACCGCCGAGAGGTCTCCGTCGAGGTCATCGCTGAGGGGAGCGGGGTAGTTGGAGAGGTGGACCGAGAGCGGCTGGGTCGCGTCGGGGCGCCGGACCAGGTTTCGCCAAATGTCCTCGCTGGCGTAGGGCAGGAAGGGGCCCAGGAGGCCGGCGAGGGTCGTCAGGCAGGTGTAGAGCGTCCAGTGCGCGTCGAGCTTGTCGGGCGTCAATCCGTTTGGATAGAAGCGGCGGCGACTGCGGCGGACATACCAATTGCTTAGTCCGTCGGCGAACTCGGTCAGGGCTTGGGTCGCTTCGTAGATCCGAAACTCGTCCATGTGGGCGGTGACGCTCTGAGTCGTGAGCGCGAGCTCGGAGAGGATCCAGCGGTCGAGGAGGGCGCGCTCCTTGGTCGGGCGCTTGCCTTCGAGACAGGCCGGATCGGCGGGGTTGAACCCGTCGATATTGGCGTAGGTCACAAAGAAGCTGTGCACGTTGCGGACCTTGATCGGGAGCTCGCGCTGGGTCTGGCGAACCGCGTTCAACGAGTGGCGCGTCGAGTTCCAAGGCGGATTGCTCGCGTAGAAGAACCAACGAAACGCGTCGGCGCCGGGCGCTGGCGAGTTGGGGTCTTCGAGCCAGAGGCGGTGCTCGTCGTCGAGTTCGGTCGCGACCGCCTTGGGGAGCGTGTCTCGTCCACGGGGAGCGAGTTGAACGCCGAGCGAGAGCTGGTCCTTGGCCGAGAGGGCCACGAGCCGGAGCGGGAAGTTCCGGTCCGACGCGGGCCGGATCATGAGCGTGACGGGGTCTTGGCCCTCGCGGTAAACCTGGAGCTCGTGCCCGTCTCCGCTCAGGTCGAGGCCCTCGTAGTCTGCGCGCGCGATCCAGCCTTCGCCGTCTGGCACTCGCAAGTCTGGCTCGTGGAGGGCCGCCATTTGGAGCCGGACGCAGTCCAGGATCACTTCGGGGGGGGTGAAGTTGCCTTTGCTCTTGGACTCCTTCTTGCCGTCGCGGTCGCAGACGTGTCCTAGGACGACGCAATTCCGGTAGGGATAGGGGTACTCCCGATCCTCGAACAACAGCGTCGAGACCATCAGCAGGGTGTAGAACCAGCCCCGGGTCTGGTCGATCGCCTCGCTGATGAAGTCAGCGGGGAAGTAGCGCTCGAACTCGTCCTTTCCTTGGTGGGGGTAGCCGTGCTGCGCGAAGGGCATGGAGCCCGAGTCGAACCAGCAGTCGATCACGTCGGGGACGCGCCGGTAGACGCCAGCCTCGCCCTCTTTGGTCCACGTCACCTCGTCGATCCAGGGTTTGTGGACCTTGAGGTGAGGGGAGAGGTCGGGGTCCGTCTCGAGCGCCTTGTCGAAGGGTTCGAAGGCCTGGGGGTTTCGCTCCAGGATCGCCGCGACCGAATCGGGCACGTCGAGCGCGCCGGTCTCGTCGTTTCGCCACACGTTGAGCGGGGTCCCCCAGAAGCGCTCGCGCGAGAGGGCCCAGTCGACGTTGTTGCGGAGGAAGTCGCCAAAGCGACCCTGGCCGATCGTCTCGGGGAGCCAGCGGACGGCGGCGTTGTTCTCGATCGCGCGGTGGATCTCTCGGGTGGTCCGGATATACCAGGCTGGGCGCGCGATATAGATCAGAGGATCCTTGTCGCTGCGCGGGCAGAAGGGGTACTTGTGTTTGCAGGTCCCACGGTGGAGGAGGACGCCTCGCTCTTCCATGTCTCGGATCAGGACCTTGTCCGCGTCCTTCACGAACATGCCGGAGACCCCCTCGGTCTTGGCCTGCTCAGGATCGAAGGTCCCGTTCGGTTGGACCGGGCAGATCAGCGGCAGCTCTGACTTGCCCGCCTTCCGCCGGTCGCGGTTCTCGCGTTGGAGGACGCCGAAGTCGTCTTGGCCAAAGGCCGGGGCGACGTGGACGATTCCGGTGCCGGTCGGCTTCTTGTCGAGGTCTCGGCCCCCGAGCGTGACGAAGTCAGCCGCGATCACACGCCAGTAGTCCGTGTCCTTGTGGGACTTCGTTCCGTGAAACCAGTCGAAGGGGGGCACGTACTGCTTGCCGACCAGGTCCTTGCCGGGCACGGTCCCAATCAGGGTCAACTCCCTCTTGAGGCGCTTGCGGAGGGATTCGATCTCTGCGGCTGCGACCACGAGCTGGGTCTCGGTCTTGTGGTCGAGGAGGTAGGCATACTCGTACTTCGCGTTGACCGCTACGTAGCAGTTGCTTGGCAGGGTCCAGGGCGACGTCGTCCAAGCCACGAGGTGGGTCGTCGGCTCGTCCACTAGCGGGAGCAGGACGTAGACCGAGGGGTCGTCCACGATCTTGTAGCCCTCGCCAACCTCGGCGTTGCTGAGCGCGGTGCCTCCCTGGGCCCACCAGGCGATCACCTTGTGGCCTTCGTAGAGGAGGTTCTTCTTGTGGAGCTCGCTCAGCGCCCACCACACGCTCTCGATGTAGCTCTGGTGGTAGGTCACGTAGGCGGTGTCGAGGTCGATCCAGAACGCGAGCTTCTGGGTGTTCTCCTCCCACTCCTTGGTGTAGCGGAAGACCGACTCCAGGCAGCGCCGCACGAAGGGCTCGACGCCGTACTCGCGGATCGCGTCCTTGCCGCGGATCCCGAGCTCCTTCTCGACTTCGATCTCGACGGGGAGCCCGTGGGTGTCCCAGCCGCCCTTTCGGGGGACGTGGAAGCCCTGCATGGTCTTGTAGCGCGGGAACGCGTCCTTGATTACACGGGTCAGGACGTGGCCGTTGTGCGGCAGTCCGTTCGCGGTCGGCGGGCCCTCGTAGAACACGAAGGGCTCGGCGTCCTTGCGGAGCTCTTTGCTCCGCTCATAGATCCGCTCCTCGGCCCAGAACTCTCGAATCTCGGCCTCGAGCGCCGGGTAGGAGACGTTCCCCGCGATGGGGTGGAAAAGGGGCTCGCTTGGGTCCGTCACTCGGGTCCTCTCGGGGGGCACCGTGGTGGAGGGTTCGCAGCGCTTCGCCTGTCACGAAATCGAAAACGAACGCCGTGAGCCTACCTCTGATTCTGGGTCGGGCGGGCCCTGAGGGGCGAAGCCGGTCTAGGACGCGCCGAGGAAGCTCGAGAGGGCTCTCAGGGCGGCTTGGACGTCGTCTTCGCTTGAAGTCGGGCCAAGACCTGCGCGGAGGGTACCGTGGGGTAGCGTCCCCAGGCGGCGGTGCGCGCGCGGCGCGCAGTGGAGCCCCGCGCGGAGGGCCAG
>JAESQQ010000876.1 GCA_016765095.1 Planctomycetota bacterium
CCGCCCGCCCCCGAGGCTGCGCTGCTCGGCCTCTCTGGAGCCCCCCCGACGTCTCCCTCGCACTTGTCCGTTGTTGCGTCAGGCGCTGTGGTCACTGGGCACCTCCCCCGAAGTCGAGCACGGGTCGCGCGCGCTCGGCACGTTCGATGGTCTCGACGAAGGCGCGGAACTCGGCGTAGCGCTCCTTGGGGATCCTCGTCGTGCGGAGTTCGAGCACGCGTCGAACCTCGAGGACGTCCCCGACGCGTTTGTAAACGCGACGGTAAACGCCGAACGGAGTCTCGAGCTTGACCGCCGCAGGGACGACCTTGACGCTCGCGCCGGCCGGGAGCTTGTAGCGGACGGTCTCGTCAACCGCGCTCGGAACCTTGAGAACCACGTCGTGGGTCCGCGTGCTCTCTCCGGCGAGCGAGCTCAGGCTCCCGTTGCGGAGGTAGATCAAGTCGAACAGCCAGCTGCGCAGCTCGCGGAGCTCGTATCCGCCGTCGGGGGTCTTGCGGAGCATGCCGGGGTGGACCGTCTCGATCCGGAGTTCGAGCGGCGCGTCGAGGTTGGCTGGATCGCTCGCCTCGACTTTCTCGACCTTCGCGCCGCTAAAGCGCTGCCCGTAGCGAGGCTCGAGGACCTGGACCCGGCGGCCCTTGGTCATCATGAGTTGTCGGAGCACGACCTCGAAGGTCCCGGTCCCTTTGATCTTGCTCGTGACGCGCCCCTGGCCGTCTTTGCTGAGCACGACCTCGTGGACCTCGGTGACTGCGTTGGCGTCGGCCGAGCGGAAGGGGATCTCTTTGACGAGGCCCCCCTTGGGGGTGATCACGACGACGCGCGCGCCGTAGTCCATGCTCGGGAGCGTCCCGAAGGGGTGGAACTCCGCCGTCCCGTCGAGGAAGCGCCCCTTGCCGTCGGGCATCTCGACATAGGAAATGCAGTGGTTGAAGTGGCCCATGAGCGGGAGGGTCAAGTCTTCGTAGCCGCGACCGTTCTCGCCAAAGATCAGGACGGGGTGAGCGGTGACCCCGATCACGCGGCACATGGTCCCGATCAGGGTCGCCTTGTCCTTGCAGTCGCCGAACTTTCGCGCGTAGATCTTGGTCGCGCTGTAGGGCTTGAACCCGTGGATCCCAAACTCCCAAGCGTCCGAGTAGCGAATGTCGGTCACCACGAAGTTGTAGATCCGGCGCAGCTTCTCCTCGGTGGTCTTTGCACCCAGGGTCAGTTCGGCCACCTTGGCCTTGATCGCTTCGTCGACCTCGTGCTGGGACTTGACCAGGCCCCAGTACCAGCGCGCGAAGCTGTTCCAGTCCGCGAAAGTCGAGACTTGGATCTGGGGGATCACCTCCTTGAGCCAGGGCATGTTCGGCTCGGGGTCTAGGGGGGCTATGTCCTTGCGCTCCCAGACGCGGATCACGTCCTCGCCCTCGGTCCGCTCGGAGACTTTGGGACCTAGGCCACGTGGGTTGTGAAAGTAGAGCGCGCGTGCCTTGGGCGCCAAGAGCACGACTCGAGCGTGGTCCATTCGGACGCTGTCTTGGAACCGGAACACCTCGCCGTAGTAGTCACCAAAGAAGCCCTGGCGGAGGTCGTCCACGCGATAGCGAACTTCGATCACGTCGCCGGGCACCAGCGGCGGGAACACGAGCGGATAGGTTCCGCCCCTTCGTCCGCTACCAGCGATTCCAACCGGCGCGTCCTCGTGACCCCCCGCCAAGCGGTGTACACGCGCGAGCTGGACCTCGATCGACTGGTCTGCCTGATAGCCCGCGCCATACCTCGCGAGCGCGCGGACCCCGGCTCGACTCTCGACGCGGAGCAGCTCCTGGCGCCAGGTGCTGCGCGTCCCGTCGGTGTTAAGCCGGTCGACTCGCTGCCGGAGCAAGACTCGGTGCGTCCGGCGCTTGTCGAGGGCGTGCTGGCGGGCAGCGGTCACGATCGGCTTGGGGTCGAGGACCCAGGCGTCCTCGAAGCGCGCGCGTTTCTTCTCGTGGCGATCGAGGAACTCCAAGTAGCGCTTGGTCGCGACGCGCTTGGGATCGAGCTCGAGGGCTAGCTCGTAGAGGGCTCTCGCCTCCTTGCGCTTGTCCCGGCGCTCAAGCAGGCGTGCGAGGCCCTCGACGCGATCGGGATCGCGGGGGCAGATCGCGAGCGCCGCGCGGAGCTCCTTCTCGGCGCGCTCGAGGTTCGGGTCGAGGCGCTTGACTCCAGCGTAGAGCCCCGCGAGCGCAACCCTCAACTCGACTTGCCAAGGGGCCGAGGCTTGAGCGTGGCGGAGGAGCTGCTCGGCAATCACCGGCTGTCCGGCTCTTCGGTAGAGGCCTGCGCTCTCGACGAGCGCCCAGAGGTCGGCCGCGTCGTGGACCAAGCGCTCCTGGAGGAGGCGGAGCTGCTCTTGGAGGTCGCCGCGTCGGCGCGCCTCGGTCAGGGCTTCGTTGATCAAGGAGAAGGGCGTCACGAGGGACTCCTCTCGCTGAAGCGCGCCCTCTGCCTGGTCGTGGAGGGTCCGCAGTCGGCTCAGCGCGAGGGAGCGTTGTCCGCGAGCGCGAAGCACGTCGACCCAAGCCATTTGAGCTCGGAGCGAGGTCTTAGGGGTCCCCTTCAAGTAGCTCGCCGCGCGGTCGGTCTGGCCCAACTCGCTCAGGTAGTAGTCGGCGAGCGCGATCCGCGCTTCGACGTGTTCGGGATCGAGACGGAGCGCCTTCTCGAGGGCGTTTCGGCGAGCGTTGTGCTCGGCGTTGACGCTGAATTCGCCGCCGCCACCGAGGGTCTCGGCCAGGAACACTTGCAGGTTGGCGTCAGTGGGCCGGAGCGCGGTCGCCTTAAGGAAGGCCAGCCGGTCGGGGTGGCTCGTGGCGTCGTGAGCCCCCGCGTTGAGGTGGAGCACGCCGAGCTGAAACCAGGCCCGCCAGTCCTTGGGCGAGGACGCGACTCGACTGGTGAGCTGCGCGATCGAGCCCGAGTCGATCGCGCACGCTCCGGGTGCGGCGCTCAGCGCACCGCCAGCCAGAGCCGGGATCTCGGCCAGGGTCGCAGTGCGAACGCCGGCCGCGCTCCCGTCGGGCGCGGTGATCCGGAGCCGAAAGGCCCAGGCGCCGGTCTGATCGCACACCTTGAGACGGAGCCGAGTCCAGCCGGCTTGGAGGACGACGCCGACCGAGTCCTGGTCCCGCGAGTAGCTGCGACGGAGGTCTCGGTCGAGGACGAGCTGGTCGTTGGCCCAGAGCTTGACGGCTTCGTCGGAGCCGAGGCGGAGGGCGACCCGCGTCGCGCGCTTGACGTGCACAAACGTCAGCGCGTAGGCCAGAGCTTGGTCTGCGGGGTGGCAGAGGGCGTCGAGGTCGATCAGCCCCTCTCGCGGGGCGCTGGCTGGCGTCGGTCGCCAGGAGGCCTTCCCCTCCTTGCCTGGATAGGACGCGTCGAGCTTCAGCTCCACCTCAGGGGGGTAGCTCGTGTTGAACCCGCGACCCCGCTCGTTGTCGAAGGGCCCGATCACATAGAACTGGGTCACGACGCCGAGCTGCGCCTCCTCGAGCGCGGCGATCTGGGGCTCGCCCAGTTGGCGGAGTGTGCTCGCGAAGAGCTCGCGCGCGTGCGAGCGGATCAGCGGCGTGAACCACTCTCCTCGCGAGACCCGCTCGCAAGTCTGAGCGACCTCGGCCTGGCGCCCGAGCCGTGCCCCGAACATCTGGAGGCGCAACAGCGCGAGGTCCGCGGCGGGGCTTGCTTCGCTCGCGGTGAGCGCGCCCGCTCTCTGAGCGGCGCCCAAGGCGCCCAGCATTCGGATGTAGCTTCGGAACGCACTCAGGTCGTCGTCCCGGGACTCTGCGTGGAGGGCCCGGTCTTCGTGGAGGTCCACGATCGGGGCTCGCCACCCCTCGGGGCCACGGATCACGAGGGCCTGGTTGCGGGGGAGGGTCACGCGCCAGCCCGCTGACTCGACGACCAGGGTCCCGTTCGGATCCTCCGAGAGGATTCGGCCGACCAGGCGCTGACCGCCGGTTCGGAGCGCGATCTCGACTTCGGGCCGACTCGGTTTGTCGGGGCTCGGCTCTTGGGCTTGAGCAATTCCGAGGGCGAACACCAGGCCGGCGCAAGCCAGCGCTGCGCGCGTGGGAGAGAGAGTCATGGAGCAGCTCCGTGGCCAGGAGTCGAGTTCAGAGGCGAGCGTCGAACCGGTCCCAACGACTGGGATCGGCGGACCGCGCTGGAGTTCGGATTCGAGCGGCTCACGGGCGACGTGGCCGGGGTCGAACGCAGCCCAGGGCGACGAGGACAGGCGAGAGCCGAAGTCATTCTTCGGCGCCCCCTTAGTCTCGAATCAAGTGGGCGTCAGCCCAGTTGGCGCGCCCCAACACGTGAAGCGAGACCGGGTCGAAGTCGGCGATCAGCGTCAGGGTCTGCTTGCCGGACAGCTTGACCTCGATCGCTTGGGCCGGCCGGCCCTTCTTGATCGAGATCCCGTTGGGGTATTCAGTCGCGGGCTTCCCGTCGACCAGGACGCGGAACACGACCCCGCCAAAGCCAGGCTCGCCGAGGTACTTAACGCTGTCGTCGAGACCGATCGTGGCCTTGAACTTCGAGTAGCGCTTGCCGAGGCGGTAGGTCAGCTTGCAGTAGCTGTGGACCCCGAGCCCTTTCGCGAAGGTCTTCCCGCCGAGACGAAGCGGCCCACCGGCCACGCTCCGATCTCGCTTGAAACCCCACACGTCGACTTCGTAGGTGAACTCAGACGGAAAGCGCTGCTCGACGCCGGCTGGCTGGAGGTCGCTCAAGTAGGCGAAGCGCCCGCCCTGGAGCGAGATCTTTGCGACTTCCTTGCGCGAGATCCTGAGGCCCTTTCCCCCGGCGAGGGGGTGGAGGATCGTGAGCGTCTTGTCGTCGAGCGAGACCAACTCACCGCGAAGGGTCGTCCCGTCGTGGAGGAGGGCGACGCCGAGCAGGTTGTCGCTGGTGTCTTCTTTCTCTTCCCCAAGCGGCGCGATCGAGACGAGGTGAACCTTGCTGACGTCGAAGCTGAGCTGGCCCATTCCGTCGCCGTCTTGGGTATCGGTGTCGATCGCGATCTTGCCCGCAGAGATCGAGACAATGCTCCCGCTCGACTTGCCGCCGTTGTCGAGGAGGACCCAGTCGACTTCGTCGCTCGGCTTGAGCTTGGCGAGGAGGGTCCGCTCTTCGGCGGGCGTTCGCCCGCCCGGCACAAGCGCCCGCACGAGCTCCATGCTGATCTTGCGGCTCCCCAGGGACTTGCTTCGAAAGCCGAGGTTGTCTTCGTCGCCCGCCTCGACGACGCCCCGAATGAAGTCGCCGTTGGTCAGGACCAGTCGAGCCGCTCCTCCCTTGGTGCGCGCGCGTCGAAAGCGAATCGCCTTGACGGTGTCGAGGGGGATCTCGCGGGCCTTCGTCTTGACGACCATGCCCTTGGGGCCCTTGTGGATCCCGAGCACGGGCTCGTCGTAGGTGCCCTCAAGGGCCTCGATTTGGTCCGCCTGAGCGGCGCTCGAGAGGACCAGGGCCAAACCCACACCGAGAAGCGCGGTCAACTTGTTCATAAGACCTCTGCCCGGCGCCTCGTCCCGGTGGAGGGAGGCTTCCGCGGACGCCGCATACTACCCCGATCCGCGCCCTTGGGCCGGGCTGGGGAGAGGCCGGATCGGTCGGTAAGTCAGGCAGACCAAGCCCTTGGGGAGGGGGCGGGCTTCCCGAGTTTGACCCGTCAATTCCAAAGAGGCCGATCGGCAAGGTCTGGGGGGCGGGCGGGGGTA
>JAESQQ010000094.1 GCA_016765095.1 Planctomycetota bacterium
AGGTCGTCGGCGAGGGCCTGGGCCGAGGCGTAGCGAGCGTCCTTGTCCTTCTCCAGGCAGCGGAGGCAGATCGTCTTGAGGTCGCGATCGACGCCGCTCAAAGGAGGAGGCTCCTCGCGGAGGACCTGCTGG
Organism: Planctomycetota bacterium; assembly: GCA_016765095.1. Taxonomy (GTDB): domain Bacteria; phylum Planctomycetota; class J058; order J058; family J058; genus NORP233. The sequence goes on from JAESQQ010000094.1 coordinate 133, forward strand.
AGCACCTGGAGGGCGGTTCGTCCGTCGAAGGGCGGGCGTCCGGCCAGGGCGTGATAGAGGGTCGCGCCCAAGGCGTAGACGTCGACGCGCGCGTCGAGCTCGTCTAGGAGCCCGCGGGCTTGTTCGGGTGGCATGTAGGCGGGCGTGCCGAGGACCGCTCCCGTCCGCGTCAGGTGCTCTTCGATCCGCTGGTCCTTCGCCAAGCCGAAGTCGGTGATCAAGGGGCGCCCTTCCTCGCCTGCGAGGAGCACGTTCGCCGGCTTCAAGTCCCGGTGAAGGATCCCGTGGCCGTGCGCGTGGCTCACAGCGAGGGCCAGGTCCCGCCCGATCCCCGCGGCGACCCGCGAGGGGAGAGTCTTCTCGCGCTTGATCTTGTCCCGGAGAGACTCGCCCTCGATCAAGTCCATGACCATGTAGCTCAAGCCTTGGTCCTCGCCGACGTCGTGCACGGCGACGATTCCCGGGTGGAGGAGGCGAGCGGCTGCCTTTGCCTCCCGCCGGAATCGAAGCAGCTCCTGGTCACCGGCTCGGACCCCGCTCAGGAGGACCTTGAGCGCCACCTCACGCTCGAGCTCGGGGTCGTACGCGCGGTAGACCGCGCCGATCCCGCCTCGCGCAAGCTCCGTGCGGATCTCGTAGGGGCCGATCCTGGAGCCGGGCTCGGTTGGTCTCCCGCGAGGAGGCGCGAGCGTCGCGGTTCCGGAATCGTCACCCGACGACGCGTGGTTGGGCCAGGAGGGAAGGGCTCGGACCTCGTCGGACTCGATCACGGTCGCGGGGGGGCCGGAGTCGTCGTCGGGGATCGTGCCGAAGCCCGAGGAGGGAAGGGCTCGGACCTCGTCGGACTCGAGGTGGGTCGCCTCGGGGGTGAAGTCTCGCTCCTCGGACATGCTCCGACCCTAGCCGTCCCTTGCGGTCCGCTCCAGGAAGGGTGGGCCAATCTCTCTTCAGTTCGACGGCGGAACGCAGGCTGCTCTCTCGCACCAACCAGAATCGAACAGAACCCCTATATTCCGGTGTGAACTGCCCCTATTGCGCGGAGCAAATCCAAGACGCGGCGATTCTCTGCAGGTTCTGCGGAGCGGAAAAAGAGGGCGAGGCCTGGAGCCCGCCTGCTCGCCACGCTCCTCTCGCTCCCGCTCCCGCTCCGCCAGCCAAGCCGGCGGGTCAGTTCACAATGCACTTCACCGCCGTGTGCTGCGTCGTCAGCGGGATCTTCGAGTTGATCAACCTCTCGGACGCCGTCCCACTCTTTGGCGCCATGCGGAGCGGGGCGCCGGCTATCGCGTACCACCTTCTCTATGCCGCCCTGTTCTTTGCCATGGGAGTCGGCATGTGGGGCGGCTGGCGTTGGGGCCTGCGGGTGATCCTGGGGACCGTCGCGCTCTACACGCTGGAGAAGGGGATCTACCTCATGGACAGCCAGCTGCTCAGCGCCCAGGCAGCCGACCTGACGCGGAAATACCAAGGGCTGGTCTCCAAGTCGACCGTCATGGAGTCGATCAAGCTCACGACGTACTTCTCACTCACCTGTTGGTGGGCCTTCGGCGCCTACGTGTTTTTCCGGCGCGAGTATTTCCACCAGCACGATCCGGTCACGAGCACGCAGGCGGAAAAGGCGGCTGTTGACGCCGACGGCACCGCACCCGTAGGGGAGATCGTGCCTTTGGAGGCGGAGCCTGCGACGGAGCCCCCGAAGGACGCTGACTAGACGCTGACGCGCGCGCAGTCGGGGTGGCTCGCTCCCCTGGTCGCGAGGGCGTGGTCGCGAACCAGAGCCTGGAGACGGGCCGCAGCCTGCTGGGGGTGTTCGATTTGTTCGGGCTCGAAGAAGTGGACCTCCACACTAAGCCGGCGCCTGCTCCCGAGGATCTCCCAGAGGTGGCTCGGGAAGGGCTCTTGCTCCCAGCCGATCAGCGCCGGGTCGCAGTAGCGGAGCGTCGTGGCTTGGACCCAGAGCCCATGCCTTGCCGCGACTTCGAACGCCCCGTGGCGCCAGGGCAGCCCAGATCGGCTCGTCGTTCCGCCTGGGAACACGACGAGCTGGCGCTCGCCCTCGTGGACTGCGCGGGCGATCGAGTCCCGAGCTGCCTGTCGGGAGTCCTGTCGATTTCGCTCGAGGTAGACCGTCCCTAGCATGGTCGCGCCCGAGCCGATCAGAGGGACTCCCTTAACCCCTGACTTGGAGAGGAAGCAGCAGGGCGCGCTGATCAGCCAGACCAGAATATCCAAGTAGCTCACGTGGTTGGAGACCCGCAGGCAGGGCTGTGCGAGCGGCTCGGCGCCTGTGAGCACCACGTCGACGTGGAACTGATCCAGCAGGTTGGCTGCCCAGCGCTTCGCGACGGGCCCTGAGAGAGAAGTCGTCAGGGGCTGACACTTCTGGATCTGGCGCAGCTCTTTCCAGGCCGCGCGTGTGTAGGTCAGCATTCGCGCCAGACGGCGGGCCTTTGCGCTGAGGGAGATTCGATCCAGGTCGCGGTGGTGCATTCTGGGGCAACGCCGAACGAGGCCTCCGAATTCCCGCTAGCGGCCGAGGGGGAGCCCGACGATCAAGGGGGGCTCGCTCTTCTGGCGGGAGCCCCGCGTCCACCTCGGGCGACGTGTTTGGGCCTCGGCCTGAGCCGTCTCGCTCTCGACCTTCTGCTGCTTGGGTTCGTCCGCCGGCAATCGGAGGCTTTGGTTCAGGGCTCCGAGCATTCCGGCCTGGGGAGGTTCGCTGGGCTGCGTGGCTTCGGTCTGCTCTGGATCAGCGCCATGTTCGCTCGAGGCGTCTTTGTTCTCGGCGTCTTCCTTGAGCGCCTTCTTGACGTAGCGAGCCACGGGCACGATCGCGTCGTCGAGGCCGGCGGCGGCCCCTGCGAAGAGGTTTCCGTGTCCGGCGGCGGCAGGAGCGGCGGGAGCGACAGGAGCGCGACGGACCAGCTTGGCGGCGTGCTTGAAGGCCGGGCCCGCGAGTTTGCCGAGGCCGAGCGTTCCGGCTCCGATCGCGGTCCCTAGCGCGGTCGACTTGACGAGGTCTTGAGTCACGGGGTGCCCGTGCAGCACGTTGTCGGTGATCTGTCCGCCCGAGGAACCCGTCGCGCCGCCGGCGGCGAAGGCGACGACCGTTCGAAGCGTCGTCGCGGCCCCGACTCCGAGGGTCGCGGTCGCGACCGCGCCACCGATCAGGCCAGCCACGGCGGAGGCCGTCAGGTCCTTCCAAGTCAGCGGCTTGTCGATCACCCGCGAGGCGACGTAGGTCAGCGCGACGGAGACGACGAGTCCGATTAGGGCTCCAAGCAAGATGTGCATGCTCGGCTTAGAGCAAGGCTACGGCCGCTCGGGGGAGCGCGACCAGCTCGGACGCTAAGCCCTTTGACTGCAGCTGGTTGAGTGAGGCAACGAGTTCCTCCAGTTCACTACCGGTCCGTGCCCTGAAACGCATGCTTCAAGGGGCGCGCTGCATCGCCAAAAACGCGACGTTGCGTTCGCCGGAACTTGTGCAGCACCTTCCTGCATTACTCCTCGCACTCCCCATCTAAATCGGGAAAGAGCGCTTCCCAGTCTTCCGCCAAACCGCGGCAACAGGCTTCTTCGGACTCAAGAATCTCGATGGCTCGCAGATG
>JAESQQ010000877.1 GCA_016765095.1 Planctomycetota bacterium
ACCCGGGGGGGCGGAGCCCCCTCTAAGGGGTGGAACCCCTGGAGGAGGTGAGGAGCGGAGCGACGAGGAGGGGCGTAGCCCCTCTTAGAAAACAGCCCCTCTTAGAAATCAGTCTTGGACTATCACCTGGACCCGATCGCCCTCGATCCAGTAGCGCAGGTAGCGAGCTGGTTTGATGCCAAATGCGCCTACGGTCACGGGCGGGGGCGGAAGGATTTCCCACCAGAGCACGGGCTTCTTCGGCTCGCCCCGCCGCGGGGGGCGCTTGGGGGCCCGGACGGAGGGGTGCCAGCCGAAGAGGCGGAACACCGCGTTGTGCGAGAGGGGACGGCGGAAGGGGGGAACGACCCAGCCGAGGTCGACCAGGGTTGGCTCAACGTTCGGATGGAATTCGCGGCGTCGCTTGAGCGTCCGGCTGAGGCTGTTCCCGAGGAGGAAGGCCTCGGCCTCGGCGCAGACGACTCGCCCATTCACGATCCGATAGGTCCCGCCGGCGGGTGGCTCCAGGTCGTCTGGGTTGAACGGGAGCCCGAGGGCGCGCACGTCCAGGAGATCCTGGCCTCGCCGCTTCAACTCCGCGATGAGTTTGGCGGCGGTCGGATTCCGCTCAAGGTCGATCGCCCGCAGGAGCGAGGCGACCGCGCGAATGTGGGCCTCGATCTCTGGACGGACCTCCGCGGGGCTAGAGGCGAGCCGCGGCTCCCAGAGCTCGAGTTCGCGCGCCAGGAGCGAGCGTCTGTCCAGGCCCCGCCGGGTTAGATTTTCGCCAGCGAGTCGGAGTCCGTAGCCGAGCGGGGCGCCGGCCTCCTCGGCTTTGATCCAGAGCTCTCCCGCGCGTCGGATCCAGGCCAGGCGCAGCTCATCAGTCTGGACTTCGTTGGCGCGCATTGAGAGGCAGATTCCGGCCTCCTCGAACCAGAGTCGCCAAAAATCAGGGTGGGCGGGGTTCGCGCTGCGCTGTTGGTAGGTCTTGCCCTTGTACTGGTAGGGCTCCCCTCGCGCGACGCGGAGGAGCTCGACGGAGACGTCGGAGCGCCAGCCGAAGGCGGCGAGCAACACCGCCCCACGGACCGCCGCGTCGACGTTGTCCTGGTCGAGGGTCAGGATCCCCAGGTAGAGCAGGAACAGGTGGTCTCGGTCCTGGTTCGTGAACTTCTCGCCGGGGAGCATTGTGTCCATGGCGAAAGACACGGCTCGCATTTCGAGCATCGCCGCAAAGGTCTCGCGGTGACCTGAAGCGAGGACGGGCAGGACCTCTGGCGGAGGCAGGGTCTCGACCACGTTGGGCGGGGTCGGGGTGTTGCGGTCGAGGGCGGCCTGAATCGGGAACAAGGCCAGGACCCCGAGAATCGGAATGAGGCGAGGGATCACAGGACCTTCCGCCGGAACACGAGCGTCGCGAGCGAGAGCACGATCGCTATGTAGACCGTCGCGTAAATCAGCGACCAGCCGACCTGAGCCCAGGGGAGGTCGAATCCGTAGATCGCGGTCCCGCGGAGGTTGAAGCGCTCCAGGTTCGGCAGCACGACGTAGAGCACGTAGAGGAACTTGTCCGTCGCGGTCGCCACCAGGCCAGCGTCTTCACCGGCCCGTTGGAGGACCGTGGCGCCGAGGTCCTTTAGAGAAGAGGTTTGGTGGCCCATGATGGCCACCACGAAGCTGAACACGGCTCCCTCAATGGGGTGGGCGGCGACGGAGAAGAAGAGCGCGACGGCGATCACGACCAAGAGTTCGACGTAGATCAAGAACAGAGCACAGATCAGGTGCAGGCTGACCGATCCGCCCGCCAAGCCATAGCTGACGAGGAACACGACGCTCATGAGAGAGAGCGCGACTGCCATCACCCCCGCCAAGCCGAGGAACTTGCCGAGCACGAACCCGCCTCGCGAGATCGGTCGGGCCAAGACGCTAAACACCGTTCGGCGTTCGATCTCTTGGAAGACGAGGTTCGTGCCGAGGAAGATCGAGGCGATCGTGCCGAGGAAGATCACCGCCGAGAGGGTCAAGTCGCCCACGATCTTGGTCGGGCGCGGCGTTCCGTCACCCCCTGCGGCCCAGGCGAACAGGAAGGAGACGCCACAGGCGGCGACGAGCGCGAGCAAGAGCGCGTGGAGGACGCGATTGCGGGCAGACTCCCGGAACGCGAGCGAAGCCACTGCGAAAATGGGCCCGAAGCGACTCATGAGCCGGCCTCCGTCGGGCTCGGGACCCCTGGGTCGCTCGTCTCCGTCGGGCTCGGGACCCCTGGGTCGCTCGTCTCCGCCGGGCTCGCTGGCTTGGTTCCAAATCGTTCGAGGAAGGCCTCCTCGAGGCTGGCGCGGCGCTGGGTGTAGGCGACCAAGGTCCCCTCGCCCTCGAGTGTGGCGCGGACCAGACGCTCGGCGCTTGCCGGTTCGGGGCAGAGCGCTTCGTAGCGGCAGCGACTGTCGCTGGGCGCTGCTTTTTGGCTGAGCTCGACGCCGCAAGCCTCCTTGAGGACTCCGAGCAACTCGATCGGTGCTTCGACCACGACGTCGACGCGCTCCTCGTTGCCAGAGACTCCGTCGGTCGTTCCTGAGTAGGCGACCACCCCGCCGTCGAGGATCACGAGGTGGTCGCTGACGGTCTCGACGTCAGAGAGCACGTGGCTGGAGAAGAACACGGTCCGGCCCGCGTCGCGCTGGCGCTCGATCAAGTTACGGAGGTGGAGGCGGCCCATGGGGTCGAGGCCGTCGAGCGGTTCGTCGAGGATCAGGACTTGGGGATCAGCGATCAAGGCCTGCGCGAGCCCGAGCCGTTGGCGCATGCCCTTGGAGTAGCCCTTGACGGGGATGTCCTTCGCCTCACCGAGGCCGACTTCGTCCAGCAAGTGGTCCGCTTTGCTCCGCCGATCCGCGCGCTCCATTCCAGCGAGCCGAGCGTAGAAGTGGAGGAGCTCACGACCGCTCAAGCTGTCGTAGAAGAAGGGGGCCTCGGGGAAGTAGCCGAGCAGGCGCTGAGCCTCTGAGCTGCCCGTGGGGTGACCCCCGATCGTGGCGGTGCCGCCGCTCGGCGGGTTGATCCCGACCAAGACCTTGATCGTGGTCGTCTTGCCCGCGCCGTTGATACCGAGATACCCCGTGATCGAGCCCTTGGGCACGTCGAACGACACCCCAGCCAGGATCTCCCGCCACACTCGCCGGAAACCGGTTGGATACCCGGCCCGCAGTCCTTCAACCCGAATCACGAGGGCTCTCCCTTGGGTGCTACCCCTCCCGCCCATAGGGGGGTGACCTTGGCAGGGATTCTAGCGACTGGATTCCCGGGTGTGCGAGGCGCGGTGGCGGCCCTTGGACGGACACGAGAGGGCCTTCGCTTGGGCGACGAAAAAAAAGAGAGCCAAGAAGCCGCAGGTTGCTCTCGCGCCAACCAGAATCGAAGGGAACCCTCGTGAGCTCTCGCTTAGTCCCGACGGAGCGCTTCGATCGGGTGGAGGCGGGCGGCCTTCCAGGCCGGGTAGAGCCCCGAGACCAGGCCGATCGTGCCCGAGAAACCGAGCGCGATTCCGATCGCCCACATTGGGACGTGGATCGGGGGGAAGTCGACCCAGATCGAGATCGCCTCCCTCGCGACCATTCCGCCCAGGTAACCAAACACGATCCCGAGCACGCCGCCCAGCGCGCCGAGCGCGACGGCCTCGATCAGGAACTGGAGCATGATGTCGCGGTTCTTGGCGCCGAGCGCCTTGCGAATCCCGATCTCGCGGGTCCGCTCGGTGACCGAGACGAGCATGATGTTCATGATCCCGATCCCGCCCACGATCAGCGCGACCGAGACGATCCCGATCAGGAGACCCGTGATCATGAGGCTGACCTGCTGGAAGCTCTCGAGGAATTGGTCCTGAGTCATGATGTTGAAGTCGTCTTGCTCACCGCGCCCTCGCTGGTGACGGAGACGAAGCAACCAACGGATCTGGTCGACCGCAGCTTGAGTCTGATCTGCCTCGGTCGCTTGAGCCGAGATCACGACCCGGCTCCTGAGGTGGGAACCGAACACGCGCAGGCTGGTCGTGATCGGGATCAGGACGATGTTGTCTTGGCTGTTCCCGAAGAAGGCGCCCTTTGGCTCGAGGAATCCGATCACGCGGAGCGGGCGGCCACGAATTCGGAGCTTGCGCCCCAAAAGGCGCTCACGGGTCGTGTTGAGGTTCTTGACGACCTCGTCCCCGACCACACACACCCGGGCTCCATTCGCGACGTCGGCTGGCGAGAAGAATCGACCAAGATCAGCGAACAGGTTGTTGGTCAGCTGGTATTCGGGCGAGGTCCCACGCACGTGAGTCGTCGTCTCGTGACCTTCGAAGGAGGTCACCACGCCGCCTCGATCGACGATTGGCGCGACGCGCTTGACGGCCGAGCAGCGGCTCGCGACCGCGAGGGCGTCCTCGTAGGTCAGCTTGATTCGACCCATTTTGCGACCCTCGACGCCGGGCGGCCGCTGGCGCCAGACCCAGATCGCGTTCGCGCCCATGCTCTCGAATTGCGCGAGCATGAACTGACTCGCGCCTTGGACGATCGAGACGACCGCGATCACGGCCGAGACCGCGATCACGATTCCGAGGGTCGTGAGCGCGCTCCGAAAGGGGTTGGCCTTGAGCTCTGAGAGCGCGATCTTGAGGTTCTCGAAGAGCACTACTTGGTCGCCGACGTGACCGGAGCCGGCTCAGGGCGGAGCGTCTGCTTGGCTTCGCGGGCTTGAACCGCCGTGTCGTGCTCGAGGTCCTTGAGGACCCGGAAGGGTCCGACCACGATTTGGTCTTTCTCGTCGACCCCCGAGAGGACTTGAGCCTCCTCGTCGTTCTTGATCCCGCGCAGAATCGGCTGAAAGCGCGCCTTGCCCTCGCGGATCACGAACACCCCGTCTACGAGGTCGCTCGGGCCCTTGCTCGCGAACTCGGGCGGGAGTTCGAGGTCCTCGGGGAGCTCCTTGCGGCGGCGCTGGACGAGGGCCTGGAGCGGGATCTTGAGGGCTCCCTCGACGCGCCCGGTCTCGAGGGTCGCGCTGGCGCTCATCCCGGGGCGGAGGCTCTTGAGGCCGTCTTGATCGGGCTTGATCAGGACTCGGACCGTGAACGTCGAGACCTGCTCTCCCTGGGCGGTCTGGGCTCGGTAGCCGACGTCGATCACGGCCGCCTCGAGGAGGACTCCGTAGCCGAGGGCGTTGACGCTGACGCGAGCCTTCTGTCCTGCGGCGACGTGGATCACGTCCCCCTCGTCGACGTCGCAGTAGACGACGAGATGGCGGAGGTCGCTCACGATGTAGTGCGTATCGGTGCCGGTCAGGCGGAGGACGAGGTCGCCGTGGTTGACCCCCCGGGCGGTCACGATTCCGTCGATCGGCGAGCGGATCTTGCAGCGCTCGAGGTCTCGGCGGCGCTGCTCGAGCACTAGCTCGACGGACTTGAGGTTGGCTTTGGCGCTCGCTTCGCGGGCCAGCGCCACCTCGAGGTCCTTCGCGGCTGAGGACTGGTCGCGCTTCCAGGTCGCCTTGCGGAAGGTCAGGGTCTCCTTGGCGAGGTCCAGCTCCTCCTCGGCGAGGCGCACGCCGATCGAGGCCTGGCGCCGCTCCGACGCCGCCGTCTCGACGTCTAGCTCGCGCCCGATCCCCTCGCGGAGCATGCCCTTGGAGCGCTTGAGCGCGAGTTGAGCGACTTCAAGGCTCGCACCGGCACGCTCGAGAGAGAGCTTCTTCTGGCGGAGGAGGAGCTGGGCCTCGACGAGTTGATTCGGGCGCCCCTTGAGCTCCTCGACTCTTCGTTCGTTGGCGCCGCGCTCAGCTGCGCTCTCACCGAGGGCGGCTTGATTGCGAGCTTGATCGAGCTCTGCCGTCGAGACCGCCTCGCTGCGATCGGTCGGGTCGAGTCGAAACACGATCTGCCCTTTCTTGACCGGATCTCCCGTGTCGAGAACGAGCTCGCAGACTTTGCCCTCGAAGGGGGCGCCGATCCCCACCTCCGACCCAGCCCGCACGGAGCCTGGGGCCTCGACTTCGGTCACGAGCGTCCCGCGCCGCGGCGTGGCGAACTCGACTCGCTTGCCCTCGCCGCTGTAGCTGCCCTCGTCGGTCCCTTTCGCGTCGGCGCCTATGGGGAAGCGCGGACCGAGCGTGCTGAGGCCGACCCCGACTAGGCAGACAACGCCCAACAGGACCTTGGCCTTGCTCGTGATCCGAGGCGGCGGGGGCGGACCAGTGGGGGCCTCGCTCATGATGATGCTCCCGACACGAGTTGACTGAGCCCGACGAACCCGATCAGGACCGCAGACGTCCCGAGGAAAGTCACCGCAGCGACCGCCACCGCGCGCTTGCGACTCAAGCCCATGCTGCCTTCGAGGCCTGCGGCCAAGAGGAGGTAGTAGAGCAGGACGCCGGGGCCGATCCGGCTGAGGGCGGTCAGCAGGATCGGTTGCTTGAAGGGATCGACCAGCGCGCTGAGGTCCGGGCGGCTCAGCGGGCTGGCCAAGGCTGCCCCGACGCCGGCGCCGGCGAGGTCGATCAGGTTGGCGAGCGAGGCGAAGGCTGCTATCGATAAGCAGCGCATCGGATCGGGAGGCTCCTTCCCGAGGATCTGCCCGACGAGGAACAAGAACCCTGCTGCGATCACGAGGCCGATCAGGCCCAAGAGGGGGGGTCCGAGGACCGAGCCGATCTTGGTGAAGAAGGCCTGGAAGCGCTGGGACTTGGCGATCATTTCTGCCGCCTGTGGACTCTCGACTTGCTTGCGTTGAGCGGGCTTCATCGCCGCGAGCACGCGCTGCCACTGCCACTCTTGAAATCGGTCGTGGTCGGTTTGAACGAGGCCGATCACGCCGACCAGGATCCCGGCCACTGCGACCAGACCCCAGGCCTGACCCCAACCCCAGGCGGGGTCGTGATGCCGGAAAGTCTGAAAGGGAGCCAGGAGGACTCCCCAGATTCGCTCTGAGAAACGGCGGAACAGGGCGAGGTCCGGCTCCTTGGGGGGAGGGGGTGGGCT
>JAESQQ010000878.1 GCA_016765095.1 Planctomycetota bacterium
GGCTCACGTCGCAGCCCGCAATGGGCGCGGTGATCGCCGCCCTGCAGGGATCCCCGCTCGACACGGGAATCGACCTCCAGACCCTCCACGAGACCAACGAGTATTGGGAGCAGGTCCGCGCGGTCTACGCCCCCTTCGAGTCAGGGCTCAAGAGCGCCGGGGCCGATGTCTACGAGCACGAGATGCCCGGCGGGCAGTACACGAACCTGAAGCTTCAGGCCCAGGTCCTCGGGCTCGCGGGGCGCTGGCCTGCGATCAAGCGGGCCTACAGCGAATCGAACCGGCTCCTGGGCGATCTGATCAAAGTCACGCCCTCCTCCAAGGTCGTCGGGGACCTGGCCCAGTTCATGGTCCAAAACGACCTGAGCGAGGCCCAAGTCCTCGAGCAGGCGGCAACGCTCTCGCTCCCGAGTTCGCTCGTGAGCTTCTTCCAAGGCTACCTGGGCCAGCCACATGGCGGCTTCCCCGAGCCCCTCCGAGAGCGCGTCCTCAAAGGCGAGCCGATCATTGAGGGCCGCCCCGGGGCCTCGCTCGCGGCCTACGACTTCGAAGGGCGGAAGTCCGAGTTGGAGGCCAAGCACAGTCAGGAGATCCGAGATGTCGACGAGCTGAGCGCCGCCCTTTATCCGAAGGTCTTCGACGACTTCGCCCGCTTTCGCGAGGAGTTCGGGGACGTGTCGGTCCTGCCAACTCGCTGCTTCCTGACGGGCCTTGAGCTAGGAGAGGAGGTCAGCTTCGACCTCGAGCGGGGCAAGACCCTGATCGTTAAGCTGACCGCAGTCGGTGAGCTGGACCCTGAGGGCTGGCGCGAGGTCTTCTACGAGCTCAACGGCCAGCCGCGCTCGATTCGCGTCGCCGACAAGGCAGCCCAAGAGGACGTCGTCGCGCGCGAGCGAGCGGACCCGGACGATCCCTGTTCGGTCGGAGCACCGATGCCCGGCGTGGTCGTCGACGTCAAAGTCGAGAAGGGTCAGCAGGTCGAGGCGGGCCAAGCCTTGGTCGTCCTGAGCGCTATGAAAATGGAAATGGCGGTCGCTGCTCCTGTCGGGGGAACCGTCGCGCGGATCGCGGTCGGGGAGAGAGACGATCTCCAGGCCGGCGATTTGATCGTGGTCCTCTCCGAGTGAGGAACCGATGCCCGCTCCTTCAGGCGGGCATTCGCGCTCCCGAACCCCCAAGTCCTGCATCTAGTGGGGGCGGTTCCGCTGGCTCAGCCCGTTGGTTCGACCGACCTTAGCGATCCGAGGTGGTGGAAGGCCGGAGCGACGAACAGCGACAAAGCAACGCGAAGGCTGTCGATGCGCCTTCCACCACGGCACGTCGAGATGATGGACGAGCTGGCTCGCCGACTTGGCCTCACGAGTCGATCCGCTACCCGGTGGAGGTCGCCTCCTGAATTGCCTCTTGTTTGCATTGAACCGATCGTTACAGTATGAAAAGTCAAAGGGAACGAGACCCGTGCCAAAACCGAAAGAGTACGACCGAGACGAGGTTCTCGGCCGCGCAATGCGGGTCTTCTGGGAGCGGGGCTACGCGGCCACGGGAATCGCGAATCTTGAGAGCGCGATGGGAATCAACCGCTCGAGCCTTTATCACGCCTTTGGAAACAAGAGGGGTCTGTTCCTGGCCGCTCTCCAATACTACGACCGCGAAGTCGTCGACACCCTCTTGGGAGAACTCGAGCGCAGCGACCAGGGGGTGGCGGCGATCCGAGGCCTGTTCGATCGAATAGTCGGCTATCAGGTGAGTGCGCAAGAGTGCCGGGGCTGCTTCATGAACAGCACCGCAGGTGATTCGGCTCAGCATTCGGACGAAGTGAACAAATTGGTCTTGGCACATCTCGCTCGCTTCGAGCTGGGTTTCTACAAAGCGCTTGGGCGCGCGCGGTCTTTGGGGGAGCTGACTGATCGCGTTTCTGGCGACTCCATGGGAACCGCCAATCTTCGAGGTCAAGCCCGACTGCTGACCGGTGTCACCCAAGGCCTCTTGGTGATGGCCAGAGCGGGAGTCGCTCCCAAGGTTCTGAAATCAACCGCGCGTTCCGTGCTCGCGACCCTGTGACACATGGCCCGGACCGGAAGCGCTCTCCTATTTACTCGCAATTGAACCGCTCGTTGCAATTGAACGGACATGAAATGAAGAAGTTGACTGACAGATTTGGACCCTGGGCGCTCGTCACGGGCGCGACAGCGGGTATTGGACACGAATTCGCCAAGCAACTCGCCGCGGACGGAATGAACATCGTGCTAGTCGCCAGGCGTAGGGCGCTCCTCGAGCAACGCGCGGGCGAGATCGCCGCCAAGTATGGGGTCGAGACGCTCACCGTCGCCCTCGACCTGAGCCGCGACGGATTTATGACCACGCTTCGAGCCGCCACCGAGGGCCTCTTGATCGGTGTGGTGATCAACAACGCGGGGACCGGCGTTCTCGGCGAGTTCTTGGGCAACGACATCGACCGCGAGCTCGACATCCTCAACCTGAACACCCGGGCCCCCCTTCTGATTAGCCACGCCTACGGGCGGGAGATGGCGCAAAGAGGAAGAGGCGCGCTGCTGATCGTCTCCTCCGTCATGGGCGTCCTGGCGACTCCCCGCTTTGCCCACTACGCGGCCACAAAGGCCTATGGCCTACTCTTGGCCGAGAGTCTGCGAGCCGAGCTCCACGACCAAGGCGTCGACGTGCTCGCGCTGCTGCCCGGGTTTACGCGCTCGGAGTTCGTGGACAACCTCGATCTGTCCAAGCTCCCGATGCCCATCGCAGATCCCCAACACGTCGTCGCGGCGGCGCTTCGCGGGATCGGCCGCAGCTCGGTCGTCGTCCCTGGGCTCATGAACCGAATTCTCTTCGCCATGGCCCCCTTTCTGCCGCGCGCCTTCAAGGCGTGGATGATGGGAATGATCATGAAGCGAGTGGGCCGAAAGAGCGTCCCTCGCCTTGAGCGCGCAAGCGCGTAGCGCGAGTTACCGCTCTCGCCGCGAGGCCGAGCTGACCGCGAGGCTCCAGCACCCCGCCCGTCGTCGCCGGACGCAGTAGCGTTCGCCCGTCGTCGCCGGACACAGGAGCGTTCGCCGCGCAGCTGCGCGCGGCCCTTGGCGCGCCGGCGCTTGGGCTCCGGCTGCGCCCCGAGTGTAGAATCCGTACACGGTTAAGGACGTCAGCTGAGATGGTTCCACGGGTCGCGGTCTTCCTGCTCTCCTTATCGCTCGCGGCCTGGGCCGGAGAGGCCGAGGACCTGCTCGCCGCGGGCAAGCAGCACCTGCTCGAGGGCAAGTTTAGCGACGCCGTGACCAGCTTCCGCAAGGCGAAGGCTGGCGGGGCCGAAGGCGCCGACGAGCTCCTGACCCTGGGTCGCAGCCTGAGGGTCGCCAGCCGGCGCCTGCGCGCGCGACAGCTTCCGGAGGCCAAGGAGGCGCTGGCGACCGCAGCGGCGATCGCCGTCGACCACCCGCAGCTCGTGGGGCTGCGCACGGAGCTGAAGCGCTACGACGACCTGCTGGCTCAGCGGGGCAGCCTGCCCGGGAAGGCGCTGACCAAGCGCACCAAACACTTCCGGATCGAGCACCACCAGCCCTACCTCGCAACAAGCCTGGCCAAGGACGCCGAGCGCTACCTCGCCGAGATCGAGGACGGCCTGGCCTACCCGGGCATGCGCCGCCCAAAGCTCAAGCCGCTGCGGCTCCAGATCCTGCGGGATCGCGCGGCCTACCTGCGCGAGGCCGGACCCCTAGGCAAGGTCTCGACGGGCATGGTCGTCACTCCGACCCACATGCTCACCTTCCAGCGCGCCGCGCCAGCCGTGCTCAAGCATGAGCTGACCCACATGGTGATCCACCGCTGGCTCCCCAACATGCCCCTCTGGGTGCACGAGGGACTGGCGAGCGGCGGCTACCAGCAAGCGCGTAGCGAGGAATACGCCCGGGCGCTGAAGCACCTGGAGCAGAAGCAGCTCATGACGCTGGAGGACCTTTTCAGGCTACCGGACATGGGCGCGATCAAGATCTCGCGCGCCGCGTTCTACCTCCAGTGCCGGCTGCTGAGCGAGTTCTTCCTCTTCGCGGCGGGCGACCTGGAGCGCTTCCACCGCTTCGCGCGCAGCGCCAAGGAGCGATCCGACGAGGCGATCAAGGAGTGGGCTCGCAACCAGAAGGGCGGCGGGAGGCTCGTGGTCGACCCGCTGAAGTTCGTAGCCGAGGCCATGCTCGAGCTCTTGCCCGAGTTCTATGGCTACGAGGACCTGAGCGCGCTCGAGCCTGCGTTCGGGCGCTACCTGGCGCATCGCGCGCGCGAGGCCAAGGTCCAGGCCAAGGAGCGCCCGCTGGCCTGCGACTTCAAGGCTCGCCGCCTCGAGAGCACGCATGTGGTCCTGTTCACGACCTGCACGGAGAAGGTCGCCCGTCCCCTGCTCGCCCTCGCCGAGCGCGTGCGCCAGGCCTTCTACACCGAGTTCTGGGACGCTGGGATCGTGACGCCCAAGCGGATCAAGGTCTACCTCTTCGAGCACCACAGGGAATACGCGGCTTACCTGAAGGCCCGCGGAATGCTCGTCGAGCAAGGCCGCTGGGGCGCGCTCCCCCACTTCAACCCCCGCCTGGGCGCCGCCTGCCTCTACCGCGCCAAGCTCAGCAAGGACTACCTCTCACAGACCCTGGCCCACGAGGTCGCCCACGCGCTGAGCTGGAACCTGATGCCCAGGGCGGTCCGCGGCGCGCCCTGGCTCCTCGAGGGGATCGCGCACTACGTGGGCCTCTCGGTGCACCACAAGAGCGGGGCGATCGAGTTGGGCCAGATCCACGAGACCAAGAAGTCGAAGGTGGCGAGCTATCTGGAGGTCATGCGTCGCGGTAAGAAGCTGGTCCCGCTGCCCGCCTTCGTGGGCCTGGGCTTTGGAGGGCTGCGCACGATTGGAAGTCATGTGCAGTGCTGGGGACTGTTCCACTTCCTTCAGCACGCAAACGAGGGCGTCTACCGCGAGCGCTTCCATCAGTTCATCGCTCAGATCGCGGCGGGCGCCAAGGGCCTGCCAGCCTTCGAGAAGCACCTCGGCTCCGCGAAGGAACTAGACGAGGTCTTCGAGCGCTACGTCCGTGAGCTGGAACCCACGTCCAAGCGCCGCTAGACACTTCTTTAGCCGGAGTCTCCAGCAACGCAAGGCGCAGGCGTCGCCCAGCGTGTCGTCGTCTCACCGGCGGGTTCCGCCAGGAACACCGTCTCCACTCAACTTGCAACTCTCCGCGACCGGTTCGAGGGCGGCAGTCCATGCCCTGCTCCAGCTTGGATCCGAGGTGAGGTGCACCGCCAGGGCGTCCACCGACTGGTGGTCGTGGCCAGCGACGTGATCCGCGGCGTGATCGGCTCCCTCGACCTCGCCAAGCCCGTGGCGCTCGCGGGCGAAGCTTAGGCGCTCTCGCGCCGCGGAGCGCCCTCGCTGCAGCCAAGCACAGTGCAGCCGCCCGCCTCGAGCAGGCAATCGGCATGGTGGATCGTGCAGCAGGCGGGACAGGCGCTGAGACCGTCTCCTAGGAGGTCGCAGGTGGGTCGTTTGCTTGTAGCGGGCTACTTGCACCTGTTCAACACCACCGAACCTTCGGCTCCGCATTGATAGAGCTAAGGGAGCCTAATCACCACGACGAGGCCCATATCGGTGTCCTTGAGGCGAATCTCGTCGGCGCGGATCTGGAGAACCTCGATCGGGAGTTCTTCGCCCTCGTCCTCGTGCTTAGCGCCCTGGGCGAGGAGGTGATCGTGCTCGAAGTAGACGGTCCCTCCAATGATCACCGAGCTCTTCTGCCGATCGTCGTCTGGCGACGCTACGACGAGGGCTTGAACCACGAGCGAGACCCTTCGCCCCCCCCCCGAAAGGGTCAAGGTGCGCTTGCCCAGATGGGCTGAGTTCGGCTTGGCCTTGACCGTCTTACCAGGGCTGATGAGGAGGTAGCGCCCGCGCTCGGCCACCCGCCACCCGCTCGCCTGGGCCGTTTTCCGGAGCGCGTCGAGGCAGTCCACGTTCTCGAAAGAAGCCGCGATCCTCCCCGCGCGGTCCGTCGCGATCACGGTCTGGCGGCCGGTGTACATGGCCAAGAGGCGGAACCAATCGGTCGCCTTGGCGCCTCGCGCCCTCAAATGAGTTGGCGGGGGAATGCTCGTGGAGGTCGCTGGCGGAAGGTTCGAGGGAAGGGCTATGGGTTGACCCCACCCAAGCCGGCTCTTACTGACGACCACGATCCTGTGTTTCAGCTCCGCAGAGAGCCCCGCCGTCTTGGCGATTGCTCCGATCGCCTGAAAGAGAGGCGTGACGCTAGCCCCGAGGAAGTCGAAGTAGAGGCGCACCGAAGCGGTCGACCGAGCGTCGGGGGTCACGACGATGTTGTGGCCGGAATAGGCCGAAAGCAGCTGGAGGATTGTGCGGACCTCGGCCTCTTGGAAACTGATAGTCATCTCGGCAGGCCAGCCGAGGAGCAGCCCTCCCGAGTGCGGCACCACCTGACAGCCAGTCATCTTGGCGATGACCTCAACCGCCTCTCGCCAAGGAATGTCCCTCAACGAGACCGTCACGAATTCGCGCGTGTTAGACCCGACCCGAATCTCGACCCCGACCTCCGTCCCGATCTCCTCCATCAGATCAGCCAGGTCCATGTCCTCCACGTCGACGTCGATTCGCTGATCGCTGTCGGGTGGGGGTCGGGAGGCTTGGGTTGGAGGCTCAGGGGCTTCCGTTCGTGCCGCGACGAAGGCGACTCGCCCCGGCTGGGGTGCGCTGGAGACGACCACCGCGTCGTCTCGTCTCGTGGCGTGCAGTCCAGCCGCGAGGACAAGGGCTTCGAGGGCCTGGTCCCAGGGGACGTTCTTGAGGTCGACGGAGAGCGTGCCCGAAATGTCGTCGGCCAGGCGGACCTTCTGACCGCTGCAGGCAGCCAGCAGCTCGAGGATCTCTTTGACTTGTTGCTGTTGGAATTGGAGCGTGACCGTGGGGACCGCAACTGGATGCGCAGGGGACCGTTCGGACTCGGGTGCGGGATCCGAGGCGCAGCCGAGAGTCAGGCACGTCGACAGGAAGGCGAGCAGGGGCAAGAGACGCAAACTCATATCCCTACCCTAGCTCTAGCTCTCGGAGGTGTTCGTCGCTCACCTGCACAGCATGGCGGTGCGAGGTGACCTCGGCTAGTCGACGCCTTCACTTCCGTGAGCACGAGGATCGCGGCGCACAACAGGAGCAGGAAGTAGACCACCACCACGCCTAATCAGGACGAGGCCTGTCGTCCCCCTTGGACAACCACTACCCTGCTCAAGTCCTTGGGACAACGGCCAGGGCCTCCGGCACACCAGGGCCCCGCACTCGCTAGCGACCGCCGCCTCAGATCCTCCCGAGTCCTCCCATAGCCGGCGAAGATCAGCTCCCTAACTCCTGCTGCTCTCTTCCCTATCCCCAAGTCCTGCGTCAGCGACCGGGGCAATTCTGATTCGATCGACACTTCCTGGGCGCGTTCACGTCTTGCCCGGTTTCTGTGCAGGTGTTTCTCGCACCCTCAGGAGGCCCATGGCAGCTCCCCCTGATGAGCGCAGGAAGGATCGCCACCCCCGCGGCGAACCTGGAGACCCGTTGGCTGCTCCCAGCCCTGACTGTGCACCTTGGCCACGACTTCCCTCGTGGACCAGGAGCGCCCCCCTCGCGCTCCCACAGACCCCTGATCGCATTTCATGGGGTGCGCTCTCCGCCTCGTGCTGCTATTCCATGAGTGTGCTAACTACGACCCATTGGGCGGACGAAGTCGACAGCCGGACCAACTGCTATGTCCGGAGCTGGATGCGCCACTTCCCCCAGCTCCGCGCGAGCTACGCCGAGAACTGGTGGCCCGACCTCCGCGACGCGTCGCTCCCGGCCGAACTCCTCCCCCTCAGCTCCGACGAGCGCGACCTCCTGATCGACGATCACTGGCGCCGCGTCGGCGGCCGCCCGGCTCCAGCCCCCGCCGTGTTAGAGCCGATCATCCTGCGCCTCGAAGAACGAATCTTGCGCGCCCAGCGCTTCTCGCCCACAGGCGCCGCCTTCGTCCGCCTCGGCAGCCGCGCGCCAACCGACAGCTTGAATGGCCTCGACTCGGAGTTCCAGGTCGACGGAGGACCCGAGGCCCTCGAACTCCTCCTCGACAGCGAACGCGTGTTCGACGATCTCTGCTTGGCCCAAGAGTGCGCCTACTTGCCCGCGATCCTGGTCCGACCCTGGCTCGACGTGCCTACCGGGCGAGAGCTGCGCGCCTTCCTACGCGCAGGCGAGCTCGTGGGGCTCAGCCAGCGGCACACCGACACCGCGCTCCCGGCGCTGGTCGAAGAAGCGTCCGCCCTCGAGGCCCAGGTCAAAGCACGCTGCGCCGCCCTCCAAGGCCGCTGGCCCCTCGACGAGCTGGTCGTCGACTTCGCCTGCCTCGAAGACGAAGCCTGGATCGTCGATCTCCACCCCTGGGGCAAGTGGTCGTCGGCCGGGCTCTTCTCGTGGGACTCCGACACCTTTGGGACCTACGAGTTCCGCTACGTGACCCGCAAGTAAGCCTCGACCTCGTTGAGGACCTCGCCGGGCGGACCCTCGGCTCGAACGGCGCCACCCTCGAGCCAGAGCACCCGCGAACAGGTCTCGCGAACTTCTCCGTAAGCGTGCGAAGCCAGGATCAAAGCCGTCCCCTGGTCCCGCAGGGCGGCGATCCGGGCCCGGCACTTCTGCTGAAACGCCACGTCGCCCACGGCCAACACCTCGTCCACGATCAAGAGCGCGGCGTCGAGGTGAGCCGCGACCGCGAACCCCAGTCGAACCACCATTCCGCTCGAGTAAGTCCGCACCGGCGCGTCGAGTTGCTCGTCGCTCAGCTCTGCGAATGCGAACACCTCAGCGGCCCGGTCCTTGAACTCTTGCTCTGTGAGACCCGCGATCAAGGCCGCGATCCGCGCGTTCTCCCGCCCCGAGAGGTCCGGGTGGAACCCGGCCCCGAGCTCGAGCAGCAAGGCCCGCCGCCCCTGAACCTCGATCGTGCCGGCGTCGGGTCGATAGATCCCCGCCAAGAGTCGCAACAGCGTCGACTTGCCGGCCCCATTGGCTCCCACGACCCCCAAGGCCTCGCCCGCGGCGAGCTCCAGGCTGACGCCCTTGAGCGCCGCGACTTCGACCCGAGGAGGACGCGGCCTGAACAAGATCAGATCTAGGAGCGCTGACTTGAGCGTCAGCGAGCCCCGGGCATAGGGCCGGTAGCGGAAGGTCTTGCTGACTTCGTGCGCGCGCACGATCACTACTGCTGCCCGCCAGAAGTTCCGGTACGGGTGAATGTAGGGGCGGGGTTTAC
>JAESQQ010000879.1 GCA_016765095.1 Planctomycetota bacterium
CCCCGGCGAGGGCCGGGGCCCCGATCGGCGCGGCAGAAGCCGCGACCGTGGGCGTCGACTTGACGGCCGAGCCGCCGCCGGGATCACACCCAAGCGCGACCAAGCACCCGGCTAGCAGGACTCCCGCTCGCACACTCACAGCTCGTCCCACATTCCCTCCCTGACGCCCGTAGGGGAGGGGTTTACCCCCTCCTGCGGGCGGGGGTAAACCCCGCCCCTACATTCACCTGCACCGGTATCACCGGGTCCAGCCACTAGGGCTCGCGGACGACCTCTCAGAATCGTTGCCTCCGGTTTAGACGAGGTAGGTGTAGCCGTCTAGGCCCGAGTCGAAGAACTTGACTAGGCTCCCGGCCTGGGCCGGAGTCATTCGCCCGGCGCGAACGGCGCGCTCGACGTCGCGGCGCATGCTCCGCGAGAGCTCTTTGGCGTTGATTTGCACGTAGCTCAGGACTTCGCTCACGGTGTCACCACAGATCACGTCGTCGATCTGAGCGCCGTCGTCGCCGACGCTAATGTGCACCGCGTGTGTGTCGCCGAACAGGTTGTGGAGGGCGCCGAGCGTCTCTTGATAGGCGCCCACGAGAAAGGCCGCGAGGTAGTAGCGCGGGCCGTTTCGCTCGACCGGGTGCAGCTCGAGGATCTGCTTGTCCCCGCGCCGCATCGAGGGGAACCGGTCGATCATGCCGTCGCTGTCGCAGGTCAAGTCGGCCAACACGCCGCGCCGAGTCGGCGGCTCGTCGAGGCGGTGGATCGGGCAGATCGGGAAGAGCTGATCGATCGCCCAGGAGTCTGGGAGGGATTGAAAGACCGAGACGTTGCAGAAGTAGACGTCGCTCAGACGCTCGGGGAGATCCGCGAGGGGACCGGGGATCTCCTCCATGTTCTGCATTCGTTTGAGGACTTCGCTCGCGAGATACCAGTAGAGGCGATCGCCTGCCGCGCGGACCTTGAGGCTCGCGTAGCCGAGCCCAAACAAGCTCAACAGCTCGTCACGGGCAGCGACCGCGTCCTGGTAGACCTCGACCACGTCGCGTTGCTCGAGGTCACGGACCGCCTGAAGCAAATCGAGGAGCGGCTGGGGGACCTCGCTCTCGCCCTCGAGCGTCGCCTCGACCTCCTCGACTCGACAGGAGACGTCGTAGGTCGCCGTGTCGACGACGTCGAACACGAGCACGCTCCCGTAGGCGACCATCGCCCGCCCCGACTCGCTCAAGACCATGGGGTGCGGCACGTCTGCGTCGTCGCAAGCGGACTTAATCCGATAGATCACGTCAGCCGCATACTGCTCGACTGTGTAGTTCATGGACGAGTCGCTCGCGCTCTGCGATCCGTCGTAGTCGACGCCCAATCCGCCGCCGACGTCGATCATCTCGAGGCCCGCGCCGAGCTGGCGGAGCTCGGCGTATATGTGAGCGAACTCCGTGACCGCGTTCTTGATCGCGCGGATATCGCAGATCTGGCTCCCGACATGGAAGTGGAGCAGCTTGAAGCAGTCCTCCATCCCACGCGACTTGAGCAGCTCGAACGCCTCGAGCAGCTCACTCACGAACAAGCCAAACTTACTCCGGGCCCCACCCGACTTCTTCCAGCGACCTGCGCCCCGACTCGAGAGCTTGACCCGAACCCCGATCTGGGGGTGCACGTGGTGCTTGTCAGCGAACTCGAGGAGCAGCTCTAGGTCGGAGAACTTCTCGACGACGGGAATGATGTTCCGCCCGAGCTTGGTCGCGAGGATCACCGTCTCGACATACTCGCGGTCCTTAAAGCCATTGCAGACGATCAGCATCTCGGGCTGATCGACGGTCAACCCCAAGACCGCGAGCAGCTCCGCCTTCGAGCCGGCCTCAAGTCCAAGCCCAAGCCCCTCGCCGATCCCGCGAATCGCCTCGACCACAGCCCGCTGCTGATTGACCTTGATCGGGTAGAGGCAGGAATACTGGTTCTGGTATTCCTCGTCCTCGATCGCGAGCTGAAACGCCTGGTGGATCTCGTTTATGCTGTTGGAGAGGACGTCGGTGAAGCGAAGCAAAACCGGCGTATCGAGGCCGCGCTCGGAGAGGCCCACGATCATTTCGTGGAGATCGATCGAACGGAGGGGATCCTTGGTCGGGCGAATCTCGACGTTGCCCTTCTCGTTGACCGCGAAGTAGCCCTTTCCCCAGCTGTTGACCCCGTAGAGCTTCTCGGCGATCGCCGGGCTCCACGTGTCCTGGGGGGGTCCCGGCACCGCTGCCCGCCGCGCGGACATGCTTCCGAGTCCCTCCGACCGCCCTCGTATCCGAGTGCTCATATGGCTGGAACTCCCCTCGAACAGGACCCTAGGTGTTTGGGGAGGAGGCAAATCCAGACCGCCGAAAGCCGTGCTCCTGTAACGATTTACTGTTCCTCCCCAGCAAAAGCAAGCCCTGTGGAGTAGCTGGGGAAGACGAGCGTGCAGAAACGAGCGATTGCGCCCTGATTCGTAAAACGCCTTGAGGCTGCGCCTATCCTTCGACGCGACGGCGAATCACGCGGACCGCGAACGCGAAGCAAAGGGCGTCGAACACGAGCAGGCAAAGCGCGCTGATCCCGCGACTCGGGACGAGCCACTCGCTCCAGCTCTTGGCGAAGAACGCGGCGCGAATCGGTTCTATGGCGTGGGTCATGGGGTTCGCCCAGGCGATCGTGGCCATCCAGCTGGGCATGCTCTCGAGCGAGACGAAAGTCGGGCTGAGCACGAGCAGCGGCGTAAGCAAGAAGCCGGTGATCGCAAAGAAGATCGAGTGGTGTGGGAACACGAAGGCGAGGGCCAGGCTAAAGACCGTGATCCCAGCGCAGAGGAGAGTCCCGTAGCCGATCAGCGCCACGATCGCCAACACGGGGGCCGCCGGTCGGACGCCGAGCAGAATCGCGACGATCGAGATCAAACCGACTTGCAGCAGGCTGTAGAGGATCACGTAGAGAAAGCGCGCCGTCACAATCGAGAGCCGCGAGACCGGCGAGGCCAAAACCTTGTCCATGAAGCCTGTCTCGCGGTCGAACACGACCGGGATCCCGCCCAGGATCGAGTTGAGCAGGATCGTGAAGGCCGCGATCCCCGAGAACATGAAGGTCATGTAATCGGTCGTCTGGAAGCGCTCCTCCATCAGCGACTTGATCGAGTCCGCGTCGTTGGCGACGTGGTGCAGGAGCGGACCGACCAAGGTCAGGAGGATCATCGGCTGGAGGATCCCCAGCATTAGGGACATCCGATCCTTCTTGAGGTGGATCAGCCAGCGCTGGGTCTGGCCCCAGGTGTCGGCGACGAAGCTCATCCCTGCTCCCCGTCGCGCAGCCCGCGACCTGTGATCTTCAAGAAGACATCGTCTAGGGACGGCTGACCGAAGCTCAAGGAGCGCGGCGCCTCGCCGAGGTGCTCCTCGGGCCAATTCGCGACGCGCGGCGCGAG
>JAESQQ010000880.1 GCA_016765095.1 Planctomycetota bacterium
ATCCCGAGGCGCTCGAGGCCATGCTGGCCCGCTACCCCCTCGCGTCCGTGGCCGATCAGGGCCTCACGCTTCTCGCCGCCCGCGCGCTCGAGCGGGGCGAGCTTCGCCGCGCCTTGCGGGCCTATCGCCAGCTTGAGCTCCGAGCTCGCAACAGCGGCGCCAAGGCGGTCGCGCGAAAAGTCGCGCTGCGGAGGGCGCTCGTCGCCACGCTCCGGGGCGAGGGACCGGAGGCCGTCGAGGCTCTCGCGAGCTAC
Source organism: Planctomycetota bacterium (assembly GCA_016765095.1). Lineage (GTDB taxonomy): Bacteria > Planctomycetota > J058 > J058 > J058 > NORP233. Next base: position 255 of record JAESQQ010000880.1, read on the forward strand.
CACGAGCTTGGCGGGGATCCGAAGCTGACCTTTAGGGGCGTGCCCCTCGCCAAGACCGTGGCCAAGCTCCCGGCCCAGCGCGTGCTCAGGGTGCTCCCCAAGAGCTTCGACTTGGGCGGACCCGACCGACCGGTCCCCCTCGAACTCCCCGAGTTGCCAGACGCTTGGGCGGCCCACGAAGTCCCCCCGGCCTACCAGGCTCCGCTTTTGCACCCCAACGGCGAGTGGCTCTATGTCGCGGACCACAAGAGCGTTCGCGGGCTCAAGACCGAGGACCTGACCCTCACCCCTTGGCTCTACACCGTGGCCGATCAGTCGAGTGAGCCCTCGCGCCTCGACGCGCTCCCGGCTCGCCCAGCGCTTGGGGGGGGACGACTCTACGCGACCCTCCACCGCAACCGGCCCGCTCGGGTCACTCCGGCCAAAAAGAAGAACGAGCCTTCCGTCGTCGTTCGCCAAAACGACTGGCGGGTGGTCGCCCTCGACCCCGAGACGGGCAAGCTCCTCTGGGACGCGGGCGCCCTGAAGGGATTTCGGACCTTCACTCGCGACGCCGAGTGGGTCAGCCCGCCGCTCTACTTCGAGGGGGGGGTCTACGTCACGGTCCTCGTCCGGCAGAACGACTTGCGCGCCAAGCTCGTTCGGCTCGACGCCTCGAGCGGGCAGGTCGCGTTCGACTTGTTCCTCGTCTCACGCGACGCCTACGAGTGGCGCGGGCAGGCCAGCCCTCCTCCGGTCCCGACCGTCTCCCCCGAGGGCGACGTGTTGGTGGCGACGGGCCTCGGCGCGTTGGCGGCCGTGGACCCCAGCTCCGCTGATCTGGCTTGGATCGCCCGCTACGCGACGCCTCCTCGCGCGAGCCAAGCGACTTGGGTCGAGAAGGGACGGCGTTTTCGTCCGACGCCGATCCTCTCGGGCAGCCCCTTGATCGCCGCGCCTGTCGACAGCCCCGAAGTCCTCGCGCTCGATCCGGCCACCGGCCAGACGCGCTGGCGTGCTCCCCGCGGAGACGCTCAGTTCTGTGCGGCACGGGGCGGCGAGGTGTTCCTCCTCGGGCGAACCCTGCGGGTCCTCGATCGCGCCACCGGACGCTTGCTACGCACCGGGCCCGATCTCGGCCAGGCCCCGCTGGCCCGTCCCCTCTTCCTCGGTGAGGAGCTGATCGCGGTCACCGCCGAGGGGATCCTCCGCGTCTCGCTGAAGGACGGAAGCCTGCGGGGGCAGTGGCTGTTTAGCGACCCCTCGAGCGAGGTCGGGATTCCAACCTTGATTGGCGATCGCCTCGTCACGCTCGGCTACGAGCAGGCCAACCTCTACGTTCCGCTCGCGGAGCGGGAGCGGGCGCTCGCGGCGCTCAGCCCGGGCATGGGCTCCCTCCAGCGCGGGCTGCTCTTCGCGCGAAGGCGTGAAGTCAAGCGGGCCCTCGTCCACCTCCGCAAGGCGCTCCGCTCGGGATTGCTCCAGGCCCAAGCGATCCCCGCTCAGCGGGCAGGCCTCAAGCTCATGTCCGAGCAGGCGTTCGTTGCGCTCGAGCGCAAGGACTCCGCTGGATTTCGCTCGGCGGCCGCGCAGGGCCTCGCCTTCCTCGGCCAGCTAGCGCTCAAGGACGACCTCCAGCTCGGGAGAGGGCACCGACAGCTCCTCAAGCAGAGCGCGCCATTGCTCCGGGCTTACGCCGATCACCTCGCTCAGACCGGAGACGCCAAGGACGCGGCCAAGGCCGCCCGAGCGTTCCAGCGCCTCCTCGCGACTCCAGTCGGGACTCGGGTCAGCCTCGATCACGGGATCCCCGTCGAGGCCGGGGTCTATGCTCGCCAGCGCCTGATCGAGTTGGTTCGCAAGCGCGGGCCCAAGGTCTATGCGGCCTTCACGGCCCAGGCCAAGCGAGCGCTGGGCGAGGCGGTCTCCGTTGGGGATCGGGCGGCGCTGTTGCGCGTGATCAACCGCTGGCCAGCCAGTGACGAGGCCCGCGAGGCGCGCTGGCGCTTGGCAGAGCTCTACGCCAAGGAGGGGCTCATGCGTCCTGCCTCGACTCAGCTCGAGGCCTTCGTGCGGGACTATCCCCAGGATCCTCAGTGCGCCGAGGCCCTCGCGCGCTTGGTGCACCTCTACATGGAGACGCGGCGTTCCGGGCGCGCCCGGGCTGCGCTCGAGACCCTGGCCGAGCTCGACCCTGAGCCCGTCGTCTCGGGCGGGGCAGGGCTCCCGGCGCAGCCTTTCGGTCTGTGGGCCCAGCCCCACCAGGCGCGTCTTTACGAGGGCCTGCGCCCCGAAGCGCTGATCGCTGAGCGAGATCGATTGGGTCTCGAGGACTCTCTGACGGAGGTCTATCGGACTCAGACCGTCCTCGAGTTGATCGGGCCAGAGCTCGTCGCAGTTCAAGCTCCCCAAGGGCTGGGCGGACGCGTCCTCCTCAAGCAAGAGAAGACGCTCACGCTCTTTGAGCTCCCCGAGGGCCGGGTCGTGCTTCGCCTAGACGACGTCAAGCTCCAGCGCGGCCGGCAGCCGGTCCTGACCAAGGACTTCCTGATCCTCCCCCTCAAGGATCGAGTCGAGGCGCACGCTTTGAGCGGGGCTGGTGTGGCTTGGACCCAGCGTTTCGCCCTCGGCAAGGGGATCCGGGTCGGCGGAGATCCAGTCCACCGACTGTTGAGCGCGGGGGGACGGCTCTTCGTCCTCACCGGTGACAATCAGGTCGCGGCTCTCGATCTGCAGAGCGGAGACGTCCTCTGGCGACACGAGCTCCGGATCAAGGCGGGGCTCGGGATCTTGGTCGACACGGATCACGTCGTGGCGGTGTGCGCTGCTCCGCCCGGACTGGAGGCGCTCTCGGCCGAGACCGGCAAGCCTCTCTGGCAGAGCACTCCCAAGGGTGCGAACGCTCAGGCGCGCTTCAGTCAACCGGTCTGGACTCAGCCTGGGCAGCTGGGTCTGGTCCTGGGCGGGAAGGAAGTCGTCGGCTGGGACGCGACTCAGGGACGTGAGCTGTGGCGAGTCAGCGCCGGATCCAGCTGGGTGATTCGCCTGCAAGCCTCGACGGACGGCGCGAGCCTGGTCGCGACGACGCAGAGCGGCGCGCGCTTTGGAATGCTCGTCGTGGACGCCAAGGCCGGCAAGGAGAGCTGGCGCGACACCGGCGCCGGTGCGGAGCGCAACGGCCAGCCTCCGGCGGGGCAGCCAGGTGGCAAGGGGCGGGTGCTGCCCGCCGACTTCGTGGACAAGGGGATCTACCTCGGCGAAGAGACGGTCTACAGCGTGCGGACCCTCAACGGCCAGACTCTAGTTTGGGCCCAGGATCTCGCCGTCGGGAAAGCGCGTTGGCGCTATTCGCTCCCGCGCGGGGCGCGGGCGTTCCGCGTGATCGAGACTCCGACGACGGTCTTGATTCCGAACAACGGCATGATGTCGCTCCGACTTCAGCTCGACATTGTCGACTGGGGGACCGGCCTCTCGACGACACCTGCGATCCGCCTTCAGGGTCGGCAGCTGCGTGGCGCCATGGCCCAGATCACGGGCGGGCACCTCGTCCTGTCGGGGGAGAAGGGCGTGTTCGCCTTCGCTCGGGCCGACGAAGAGGAGCTGGCGCGGGCTGCGGTGACTTTGGCGCGGGAGCTGGCCGGGCGGCCTCAGGACGCGACCGTCCGGGCGCGCCTCGCAAATCGGCTCGACCGCCAGGGTCACACCGAAGAGGCGATCGAGATCCTGAGCGCAGGCATGCTCCGCGAGCAGCTCAAGGGCGAGGCCTTCGATCGGCTGTTCGCGCAGCTAACTCGAGTCCGCGAGCGACAAATGGACCGCGAGACGCCGACGATCGCGATCCGACGAATGCCGCGCCCGCCTGAGATCGACGGGGAGCTCAACGACTGGTGGCAGCAATGGACTGCCGTCGAGCTCCGCTCGCCGCAGTATGTGCTCCCCGTCCAGCAGCAGCCGGGCGTTCGTCCCGGGCGCTGGACCGGCGTCGAGGATCTCTCGGCCAAGCTCTATCTCGGCTACGACGACCAATACCTCTACTTCGTGCTCGACGTGGCCGACATGCACATGCGCCCCTACGACAGCGAGGCCGACCGTTGGATCGGGGACGCGCTCCTGATCGCGATCGACTCCCGCAACGACGGGGGAGAGACTGCGCATGCCGACGACATTCTGCTGACCCTCGCGCTGACCCTTCCCAAGAAGAAGAAGGACGACGAAGACGAGGAAGCGCGCAAGAAGGCTGAGGAGGAGGAGCAGAAGAACCGCCCCGAGGGTCGCTACTTTGTGCACCGCAAGGAAGACAAGAGCGGCGCGATCTACGAGGTCGCGATTCCCTGGGCCATGCTCAGCGAGAAGGGCGCCCAGATTCCCGCCGGCGGCCCGCCCAAGGGGCTGACCTTCGGCATGAACCTCGTCCTGACCGACGACGACGGCGAGCGCGGCGGGAAGGGCCTCCCGAAGGGAGCTGTCAAGACGCTCGAGTTGACCCCGGGGTTGCTCCTCCACAGCGAGAAGAGCCGGCTCTGGCGGGGCTACATTCCAAAGCGCTTCGCGAAGATCCGGCTCGACTGAACTGCTTTGCCGCGACAGCGGAATGAGCTATATCGCGGGCGCCCTGAGGCAAAGCAGTTTCTAGGGGAGATTTGACTAGCTTCGCCCTCTCGTCGGTGCACGAGAGGCGCGCCGGGGAAGCTCCAGAGAGGCCGACCGGCAAGGTCTGGGGGCCGGGCGGGGG
>JAESQQ010000881.1 GCA_016765095.1 Planctomycetota bacterium
CCAATGGAGGCCCCTCCCAACACGCTCGGGTAGGGGCGGGGTTTACCCCCGCCCGCCCCCCGCAGGCGGCGTGGGCGTGACCCCAGACGAGGACAAGGCCAACGAGAGCGAGGACGGAGCGCCCGTCGGCACCGCGATTCCCGGGGCCTCGCCCTCACCGCCCGCGCCCCCGCGGGCTGGATTGCGCGTGATCCTGGCACGGGGCCTCCTCCTCGTTGCCAGCGTCCCGATCACGCTCTTGGCGGCGACCGCCCTCCTGCTGCACCCGAGCGCTTTCGGCTGGGGGGATCCGACCCTCTACGCCGTGCCCGGCGCCTCGCTCCTCCTCTGCCTCCTGGGGTTCGTGGCGAGCTTCGCTCCCTTCGACCGTCCCCAGAGCACTCCCCGCTGGACTCGACCCCTCGTGGGCTTCCTCTTCGGAGGCGCGTTCGCAGGGCTGCTCGTGTTCACGTCGAGCTTCGTCGTCTTGGCTCCGATCCTGATCGGCCTTGCGCTGCTCCTGCACTTTGGCGCCCGGGCCGTCGCGGTGGGCCCGCCCGACCTCGAGATCCCGACGACCAGCCTGACCCCAGAGGAACTCGCCGAGCTCGCCGATCCCCAGTTCGATTGGCGGGTCTGGGTTCCGACCACGATCGGGGCCGTCTGCGGGCTGGCCTTGATTGTCCTCTGGCGACCGATCCCGGGTGAGATCCCCGTCTCGCTTCCCAGCGAGGGAGTCGCCCCAGTGATCTCGCGCGTCTTCAAGCCCAGCGCGTTGGGGCGCGTGGTTCGCCACGGGCGCTCGATCGAGGTCAACGGTCTCGACCTCAGGCTTCACGTCTCCCTGGATCGCCCCCGGATTCTGCTTCGACTCCGGGATCAGGACCTCGTGATCGAGCCCTGCCTCCTGATCGAGGAAGGCAGCGTCGACGGGTTCCCGGTCGCGTGGGACCTCAACGGAGTCCGCCTTGAGCCAGGCGGGCCCGCGCTGGTCGACTTCAAGGAGGGGCGCAGTCGAGCCTGGATTCGGATCGCCTATCCCCGCGGCCGCGCCCGGGTGGGCGCGCTGGCTGAGCGGACCGCCTTCCTGGGCGGGCGAGCCTCCGCGACCGCGATCTCGGCCACGATCGAAATCGAGGTCGACCTCGACTGGGGTCGCGTGGTGATCGACAGTCGGACCCGCCTCTATCGCTCAGCGGCGGTCAAGCGGGCCACGCTTGGCTGGATCCGGCTCAAGGAGGCGCCTCACCTCCCCTGCCGAGTCGGCCTCGGTGAGGGGATTGACTACTTGCCGGACGAGGATCCAGGGCCCGGGGAGTCCGCTCCCAAAGAGCCTCTCGGCGTGCGCTTCTTTAGCTGTGACCGGGAACAGACCCGCCTCCTGCGGGCCAAGCGGGGCCGCGACGGCCCCTACGAGACGCTCAGCGTCGGCGCCTTTCAGGACTGGTTCGTGCTGCCGAGCCAACACACCAAGACCCTGATCGTGGCGCCGGATTGGCGGAGGTTGGCCTCACGACGTCCTTCGCGGACGGCGGGGTTCGGACTGGCGGAGAATTCGTTTCGAATCTGGCGAGCGGGGGGGGGCGTGAACGCCTTGTTCGACGTGGCCAGCGGCCGCTACGGCGCAGGTTTCCTCCCGAGCGCCCTCCCGGCGGGCCTGTATCGGAATCGGATCGTGATTCACCCGCTCCGGCGCGAGGACCCCGCCCAGGTGGCCAAGGAGATCCTCGCCACGTTCGCGCTCGCCGAGGCTTCGAGCGTTCGAATCGAGCAGGACACGAGCTTGACGCCCTCAAGCGACACGGTCCCGGTCTTCCGTCCCGAAGGCCCAGAGATCCTCCCGCCGCGCTAGGCTCTTGGCTGACCAGGAGAAGTTGTATGGCGATCGTGCATAGGATTGCGGAGCCGGAGAACGCGAGCGAGACCAAGGCGATTCGGGTCTTGGCCGACTTGCTCCCCGATCACTACGTGATCTTCCACAACTTCGAACTCACGACGGGCCGCGGGTTGCCCTACGAATACGACATGTGCGTGATCGGTGACTTCGCGGTGTGGCACGTCGAGGTCAAGGGGTATCGCGGCATGATCCGTGGGACCCCTTCCCAGTGGGAGTTCGAGAATGGATACCGCCAGCCGAGTCCGATTCCGCTCGCGAACAAGAAGACCAAGATCCTCTCTAGCAAGCTCCGGAGCCACGATCGAGCCCTCGAGCGGGTCTGGGTCGAGACCTGCATTCTGCTGACCGACGACAAGGCCAAAGTCCGAATCAAGGACGACCAGTCGTCGCGGGTGATCCAGCTCAAGGACGCCCTCGACTACTTCACCGACCCCAAGCGGATCCCGGTCAAGACAGACGACATTTCGCGCCACCACAACTCGATCTGCGAGGCCCTCTTTGGGGGCTGCCGGCCGGGTCGAAAGATCCGCAAGATCGGGCTCTATGAGGTGATCGAGCGGATCAATCAGACCGAGAGCCGGACGGTGTTCCTCGCCAAGCACCACTACATTCGGACTCGCCCCAAGACGATCCTCAAGGTGTTCCACTTCGACATGTACACCTCCAAGGAGGAGCGCGAGCGGCAGATCGAGGGGATCTTCCACGACCAGGACGCGTGCCGGCTGCTCGGCGCTCACCCAAACCTGATCGACACCAGCGATATGTTCGCCTGGGAGGACAACAAGTTTGTGCTCCCGACGGAGTACATCGAGCGTGGGCGTCCCCTCGCGACGGTTCTCGAGGAGGGGGAGGATCGCGACGTGACCTGGAAGGCCAAGGCCGACTGGGTCGCCAAAATGGCGAGCGGTCTCGAGCACGCTCACTCGCGGGGCGTGGTCCACCGCGACCTCCGCCCCATGAACGTCGTGGTCGCGCCCGAGGGGATCGTCAAGCTTGTCAACTTTGACCTCGCCAAGGTCAAGGGGAGCCCGCTTCAGTTCTCCGAGAAGCAGCTTCGCTCGCGCCTCGATCGTCGCTACGTGGCGCCTGAGACCTGGAAGGACCCTCACGTGGCCGACGTCCGCTCTGATATCTACAGCTTGGGGGCCGTGTTCTACGAGTTGATCACGAGCCAGCCGCCTTACGAGGATATCGACGTCGTGCTCAAGACCTTCGACGAGACGCCGGTCGATCGAGCGCTCCTCATGAAGGAGTTGAGCACGCCGGGCAGCGAGGACTTCATGGCTTCGCCCCTAGACGCGATCGGCGTGATCGAGCGCATGCTCCGCCGAGATCCCGACGCTCGCTACCAGACGGTCGCTGAGGTGATCGAGGACCTCGCGATCCTGAAGGACGAGTAGCTCCTCGGTGCGCCCAACCCTGACGCACTTCGCCCTCCACGTGGCCGATCCCGAGGCTTGCCTCAAGTTCTATCGCGACTTTTGCGCTCTCGAGGAGGTTCATAGGCGGGGGGAGGGCGAGCACACGACGGTTTGGTTGGCAGAGCCCGGCCGCGAGCACGAGTTCGTGTTTGTGTTCATTGCGGGGGGTGCTCGCCGCGAGCAAGCGCCGAGTGACTTCAGCCACCTCGGCTTCGCGCTCACGAGTCGGGCCGAGGTCGACGCCGTGGCCTCCCGCGCAGCCGCGCTGGGAATCCTCGCCTGGCCCCCCCGCCAAGAGCGCTATCCCGTCGGCTACTACTGCGGCGTTCGAGATCCCGAGGGGCGGGTGGTCGAGTTCAGCTATGGACAGCCTCTCGGCCCAGGCGCCGAGTCGGCCGAGGGGCCGGCCCTCGGCGCCCCCGCACAAGTTGAGTAAAAACAACGGGTTATAAATCTCGACTAGAGAGGTAACGCTGGGGTGGGAGATCCTCAAGAGGTAGGTGAAGAGGAAGACCATGACTCACCCGACTCCACTCTCGACCGCTTTCGCCCTGACGCTGGCCTTCATGAGCCTCCTCGCGACCGGCAACCGGGCTGACGCTCAGGGGGTCGTCGAGCGGCGCGAGCCCAAGCCTCGTCACGTCGAGTATTCGCGTCAGGTGGGGAGCGATCTGGGTCTCCTGATCGGGACCGTCCAGCAGGTCAGGGTGATCGTTCCTCAAGGGGCTCAGGACAAAGCGTTGAGGGGCTCAGGGACGGAGGTGATCTTCCGCGACCTCGATGGGACCCCGGTCATCAGGCTGGAGCGATTCAAGTTCGAGTCGCCGGAGCAAGCGCAGCGCTTCTTCGAGGTGGCTCGGGTCGTCCGGGGGAGCAACTGGGTGTTCGACCTTCGCGGCGAGTGGTTCGTCCGCGCTTCAGGTCCCGCCCTCGCTGACCCCGCCGTCTTGGAGCGCACGCTCAACTCGGCTTGGGCTCGTGGGCCCAAGACCGGGAAGGGCGACGCGCGGCTGATCGGCGTCGGCGCCGAGGGCTTCGTGTTCGAGGACCGGATCGGCCTCGAGACCTTCACGGGCATGGTCGATCGCCGCCTTAGCTCGGCTCGTCTTCGCTCGCTGGAGGGCGGCCTCGGCCTCGTCGAGGGCGAGATATACAGCAAGGGGACCTACACCAGCCGGGTCGGCGAAGAACACCTCTCGTTCGAGAAGGACGGCGACTACAGGCGGGGTTGGATCGGCACCCCCGCAGGAGCCGAGACCCTCGAGGCCTACGCCGAGCGCTTTCGCTACAGCAAGAACGAGGGAGTGAGCGGCCTCCTCGGTCGAATCTTCCGCTAGAGCTGAAGTTGTTCATTGGCTCCGACTAGCCAGCCAGGGGCGGCTAGCATGGTGAGGCATGGCGGTTGACCCCCTCCGAATCTTCGGCCTCCTCGAGGATATGGACCTCGCGCCCTCAGGTGAGATACCTGAGTTGGGCCGAGCCCAGCCTCCGGCTCCGAAGCAGCCCGTCGCGGACGGGGCGCTGATCGGAGGCCGGTTCAGGGTCAAGAGCGGCCTTGGTCAGGGCGCGTTCGGCGACGTGTTGCGGGCCACCGACTTGACGCTGAATCGCGACGTCGCGATCAAGCTGCTCCGGCGCGCAGACCCGCAAATGCGGGCTCGCTTCTTGCGGGAGGCTCGAGCCACCGCCTCCTTGCAGCACCCGAATGTGCTCTCCGTGTTTCAAGTCGGAGAGCACGAGGAGCGGCCCTACATTGTCTACGAGCTCATCGAGGGCTCCCGGGACCTCGCCCAGGCTTTCGCGGATACGGACATGGAGACCCGCCTTGACTTGTTCGAGCGAGCCTTGGCTGGCGTCGCGGCGGCCCATGCCCAGGGGATCGTTCACCGCGACTTAAAGCCAGAGAACATCTTGGTCACCGACCCGGGCCGGGTCTACGTGGCTGACTTCGGGATCGCGCAGGTCGCCGAGAGCAGCTTGACCGCGACCGGCCAGTTCCTCGGCACGCCGGCCTACATGGCGCCAGAGCAGGTGGTCGGCGAGGAGACTTCGCCTGCGACCGACGTTTGGGCGCTCGGGCAGATCCTCTACCAGGCGCTCTACCAGACCTCTTGGCTCAAGGAAGCTCTCACGATTCAGGAGCTGATCAGTCGAATCTGCTCCGCGAAGTTCAATCCGCCAACCAAGTCGGACGTGCCCCCGCGGGTCGCCAAGGTCCTGTTCGAGCAGGTTCTCCGCCGCGACGTGAAAGACCGCTTGCCAAACGCGCAGGCCTTCTTGGAGCAGGTTCAACTCGCGAGAGGTCGCGGGGCGGCGGTCGCTGCGGCCGGACGTCGCGGGGTGGCGTCTGTGTTGTGGGTCTTGGTGGGAGTCCTCTCCGGCGCGATCGTGACCGCCGGTCTTCTCCGGCCTTCGGCCTCGCCGGGCGCTTCTGTCTCCTCTGCGCCGACGCCCGTTCTCGCCTCACCGACTCCCGCTCTCGTCCCGCCCACGCCGGCTCTCGTCGTCGCCTCCCCGATCCTCTCGCCTCCGTTGGGCGTCGAGGCCCCGGTCTCGGCTCCCACAGAGCCCCTCGTGGCTCACGGGACGTCTGCCTACTACGCGCTCCGTCGACGATTCAAGCTCGCCTCGACGGAGGAGGTTCGGGTCGAGGCAGAGCGCGGTCAGCTCGCCGCAATGCGCGTCCTTGGGCGTCGGCTCTTCGTCGGCTGGAGGAGCGATAGGGACATCCAGACCGCCCGGGCGTGGCTGGAGCGCGCTGCAAGCGCAGGCTGCCCAGACTCCATGGAGGACCTCAGCCGAACCTACGTCTTTGAGGCTATCAATGCCCAGAGTTCGAGCCTCTCCGAGTCGCAGGCTCGTTGGCATGCGCGTGCGCTCGAGGCTGGAGCACTCCGGGCGCTCGCGCGAGAGCACCTCAACGAGAAAGGTGTCCTGCCGCTGCTCGCTGCTCGCGTCGCCTTGGCTCGAGGTGACGAAGAGGCTGGGTTCATTATGGGCCAGCTCTTCTTCGGCATTGGACTGCGGGAGCGGTCCCTCGATTGGCTGGCGGCTTCAATCGCCCTTGGGTGTCCGGAGGCGCGCGGGCTCCGCGCCCGCCTCGAGCTTCTCAACCGAACGCCAAACTTCGCGCTCGCGATCGCTGACCTTCGCGCTGGCATGAGTGTGGGGGACGCGACGTCGTTCGAGGAATACGCGCGCTGCCTGATCCGGGGTCGAGGTGTGCCCCAGGACCTCCGGGAGGCCCGCCGCCTGCTCACGGGTGCTGGGGTCGCGGGAGCTCGGGGCGGGGATCTCGCCTACTTCAAAGTCCTCCTCTCCTTCAAAGAGGAGGCCGACCTGGGCGCCAAGCGGTTCGAACTCGACTCGCGCGTCGAACTCTGCGCGCAGAGAGGGTCCTCTTACGCGCAGGGTGAACTCGCGCTCCTGCTCTTGCAGATCACAAGCAGGACCCAGCTCGAGGTGCGCGTCCGCGGGGTCCTCGAGCGGCTCTTTCGAGGGGCGACACACTCGTTCAATCCCGCCGTCCATGTCCGCTTCGGCCTCGCGCTTCATGAGAAGCGGCTGCAGTCGAGTGAGGCTCCCTATGTGGAGGCGGCCCGGGCATTTCGCCGGGCGGCGACCCTCGGCGCCCCCCTGGGCTGGCTCAACTGGGGCACGAGCCTGGTGCGCGGCTTTGGCGTCGAGCAGGACATTGACCAAGGGATCGTGTGGCTCGAGCGGGCGAGTCGAATCGGTCTGATCAAGGCTCAGACGAACTTGGGCCACCTCTACGCGGACTCCGCCAGCTATCCCAAGCACTACGACTTCGAGCGCGCGATCGAGTATCTGCTCGTCGCCCAGCGGGGAGGCGAAGAGGACGCCGTCAGAGCCCTCGGGATTGAGCTGTTGAAGAAGGAGGGCAATGACCCTCAGGCTCGTCGTCTGTTCACGCTCGCCGCCGAGCAGGGTGACGGCGTAGGAGCCTACCACCTGGCCCAGCTCCTCCTCAGCGGCCGAGGTGGGCCCAAGGACGAGGTGGGAGCCGTGGCGGTCCTCGAGAAGGTGTCGCCCACAGCCCGGACTCGTCAACTCTGTGAGCTGCTCGCGGACTGCTACGCTGAAGGGAGAGGCGTCAGCGCGGATCCGAAGGCGGCTGACCTTTGGCGCAGCCGCGCCAAAGCGCTCCCCCCACCCACTCCGCGAAAGGCAAGCGATTGAACCCACTCGTGCGACTCGTAGGTGACCTCGCGTGAGCGGCTTTCGGACGACGCTCTGGTCTCGGCTTGAGGACGCTGCAGCGGGTCAGCCGACGGCCCTCAATGACTTTGCTCGCCGCTATCGGCCTCCCGTGATCAGCTTCCTTCGCCGCCGGGGGTTGAGTGAAGCCGACGCTGAGGACGTCTCGCAGGAGGTCTTCTTGCGACTGCTCAGCCGCGAGCTCCTCGCTCAGGGCGACGCCGCCAAGGGCCGATTCCGAAACTACCTGATCGGGATCACGCTTCGGGTTTACAGCGAACGTCGCCAGCGCGCGGGCGCGCTCAAGCGGGGCGGCGGTCAAAAGCACGTCCCTCTCGACGACGCTCCCCCCCCGGCGGCCCAGGCCGAGTTCGACACTCTCTGGCTCAAGGAGCTTGTCGAGCGCGCGCTCGCCAAGGTCGAGGCCGCGAGCAGCGCCCAGCATCAAGTCCTCTGCTTGGCGGGCGAGGGCCTGACTCCGACCGAGATCGGTGAGCGCACAGGCGCCACGCCCGGCGCGGTCCGCGTCGCTCTCCACCGGGGGCGCAAGCGCTTGGGAGAGGCGATCAAAGAAGAAGTCGCCTCCTACTGCTCGACCCAAGAGGAATACGAGGCGGAGCTCAAGACTTTCTCGAGTTTCCTCGGGTGAGGCTCGCAGCCCCAGCGCAATGAACCCAGACGATCCAGTCAACTCTCTTCAGGGGGAGGGGCTGACGCCTGCGAGGAGCTTGGGCGAGGCCGCCCGAAGCACCTGAGGCCGGTTTGGGGCGGAGCCCGACCGCCGGGAGGGGGAGTGCGGACCCGGTCCGGGGTGGATAAGCTGAGGAGTCGCGCGCGACCGGGCCGTCCTGAGTCGCGCTGTGGAGGCTCCGTGGCACTGCCTCGCTTCTGTGCGGGTTGCAAGATCCAGAGTCCACCTGGCAAGGAGGCCTGTGTGGAGTGCGGGGTGGAGTTCGCCCCCAGCGGGAGTGGATCTTCTTCTCGGCCCGAGGGCCCCCCGCCGGCAGCCCCCCGTCCAGAAGAAGAAGAAGCGCAAGGTGCCGCCCTTCCACGCCCTCTTGGGGCCCGACCAAGAGCAACAGGGCCCCTTCGGAATCCCCGAATTGCGAGAGCTTCGGACCAAGGGCGACTTCACTGAGGAGACCTTGGTTTGGCACAAGGGAATGCCGGACTGGGTCCCGGCCGGGACCGTGCCTCCGCTCAAGCACCTCGTGTTCGCCGAGGTGCCACCTCCCCCCCCGAGGAGCACGCCGCCTCCACCGCCCCCGAAGGCCGAGAGTCCACCTCCGCCGCCCAAGCGCCAGCCGCCTAAGAAGCGCCCCGAGCCTGTAGCGCTTCCACCCACAGACACGAGCGAAGCGCCAACCGAACGCTTTGGCGGAGGGATCAAGGGGGCCGACAAAGCGGCCATGACGACTCAGCGTCTCGATCCCGCAGCCGCGGCCAAAATGCGCCAGTCCATGGCAGCAATCCCGAGCGCGACCAAGCGCGCCGATCGAGCCCCGACCCGCCGCCTTCGCCCGGAGGACATTAAGGCGTTCCTCTGCTGCGAACCCTTCCGCGCCCTGCCGCTCACAGAGGGGCGTCCGATCACGATCGGCCGTAGCCGGACCTCGGACTTAACGCTTCCCCATGAGAGCGTCTCGCGAACCCACGCCTTGGTCCGGGTGCTCGGCGACAGGATCACCGTCGAGGACAAGTCGACCTACGGGCTTCACCTCAACGGCGAGCGGATCCAGCAGGGCCCGGTTCAGGTCGGGGACGTGATCCAGCTCGGTCCGTATCTGATCTCGGTCCGAAAGGTCCCCGATCGAACGGCCGAGCAAATGGGAGAGGAGGTCACTCGCCCCTTGAGGACGCTGGGCGCGACCTCGGAGGCCATGAGCGGTCGGCTCGAGCGCGTCTCTCTCGCCGAGGTGCTTCAGCAGATCGAGTTCAACAAGAAGACCGGGACCCTGCGTGTGTTCGACGACAAGAACGTGGCCTCGACGCTCGTGGTCTATGAGGGCGCCCCGGTCTACGCCGAAGGACGGGAGGGCAGCGACGACAACGAAGTCGTGCACGACATGCTTCGGCTCAAGCGCGGCCAGTTCAGCTTTCACGCGAAGGTCGAGGCTGGCGAAATGACCATGCAGGACACGACATTGACACGGATCCTGCTCGACTTCAGTCGCCTGGAGGACGAGGCCGACTAGTGCTGCCCATCACAAGTTGCGGTACACCCCATTGCTTTCGTAGGGGAGGGGTTTACCCCCTCCCGCGGGCGGGGGTAAACCCGGGTAAACCCCGCCCCTACATTCACCCGTACCGGAACTCCTGGCGGGCTGCACTAGAGCCCAATCAGGGTGCGGCAGGTCTTGGTGAAGCGGAGGAGCTGGTCTCGGTAGCGTGCTCCAAAGACCAGCTCGAAGAACTGGGCCAGGAGCGTGGTCGAGCCAGCACCGAGTTCGATCGCGCTTCCCCCGCCGGCCTGTGCGAGCTGCTCGAGGGCGCCGACGCGCCCTCGACACATGACGGCGTGGATCCGGAACCCTTGGACCCGCGCGCGGGAATCCCCCAGGCACTCGACGAGGTGTCGGTGAACCAGAAGCTAGAGGGGCGCTCTCCGAACACTTAGGGCCGGATCCGGAGCAGAAACGTGAACACACTCCGAGGCGCCCCTGCGGCCTTGAGGCCGATCACGATCGAGTGCTTGCCGAGTCCAGCCATGTCGGGCTTCCACGTCACGAGCCCCGTCTTGGGATCGACGCTCAAGCCGTCGGGGCCTTGAATGACGACGAAGGACTCTCCCGCGCGAGGCTGCGCTCTGACGCGATAGGAGAGCGAGTCTCCCGGGTGGAGCGTGGTTGGCGGAGGGGCTGACCCGGCGCCAGCTCCCTTGGCGGACTCGATCGGGACCGAAAACCACCCGCGGCGAACCTCCGCGAAGCGAAAGCCCCGGGGTCCCATTTGCCGAATGACCTTCCACTCGGACATGTTGAACACGAGTCGATCCACGCCCGCTTGGGTCGTGATCAAGCCGGCGCCGACGGACCACGGCGTCGTGTTCTGGGCCCACTCGACGACGCTCCAGGGTGCGTTCACGATCACGTTCGGCATGTAGCGCATGAGGGTCGAGCGCTCGATCTGCGGACTGCTGGCTTGGGGGAGGCGCAAGGTCCGCTCCCAGAGGACGCGGCCTGTGCGCGGGTCTATGGCCGCGATCGGCCAGTCGAGGATCGCGGCGGCCTTGGTCGAGGTTCGCGAGACATAGAGCGCGGTGGGCGATCTCGCGAGGAGCACGCCCTCGACTTCCCAGAGGTCCTTAGAGTTCGTCGTCGAGTAGGCGTGGGTCTTTCCCTTGAAGGTCGAATACGCAAACCCTCCCGGGATCGCGAACATTGGGCCCACGTTTCGCGCCTTCCACTCGACACGCTGTCCGCGAACGGGCGGGCGTCGACCCGAGGGCCCAGCAGCCTCTTGATCGAGGAGTTGGCTGGCGCGAAGCAGGGTCGAGATTCCACTCGGCGATCCTCCGAAGTTGTCTTGCAGGATCAGGTGCTCGCCTGAGAAGGAGAGGCGCTCGGTTCGAAACTCGGACTTGAGCTCCGCTCGACCCGTCTCGAGGTCGACGACCGCGATCGCAGGGCTCCGATCCCGTTCACCGTCTGTGCAGAAAATGACCGCCTTTCCAGGCGGAGAGTCGAAGCAGACCCGCATTGGCGGGAGGTCCTTCCCACCGCGCTTGGCCGCGATCTCGGCTGCCTTGACCACCTTGCGGGTCTTGGGGTCGACCACGACCACGACCGAAGACTCGGCGCAGCACACGACCAGCTTTCCGCTCACGACGGCCATTCGCGTCGGGGCGAGGGGGACCGCGATCCGAGTGATCACTTTCCCCTCGACGAGGTCCCAGAGGACTAGCTTGGTCGGTGCGTTGGGCTTGTTGGGGTCTCTGAAGATCACGAACACGCCCGCGCCCGCAGGGTCAGCCACGACTTGATCGGCGAGGAGCGGGAACGCGATCGACGTGATCCCCTTGCCGGCTGCTGGAGAGCTGGGGCGCTTGGGGGTGGCGCCTGCGACCGCGAGCACGACCGGGATCGAATACTCGGAGCCTCCGTCCTTGAGCAGGACTCGGGTCTGCACCAGGTAGGAGGTCGCGGCCTCGTCGGGGGTGACTGGGATCTCAGCGCGGAGGCCAGCGCTGTCAGCCACGAACACCGCGCTCTGTCCGGAGATCGGCTTGCGGTCGCTCGGCGGGGCGCCTTTCGCGTTGCGGACTCTCACCTCGGCCCGTCGGACCTGGCCGCAGGGGTCGATCAGCCTCGCGCGAACCGTGAGTAAGGTGCCTTGTTGGGTCACTTGAATCTGGAGGTCGACGAGCTGCGCGCGCAGGAAGGCCGCCACAGCCTCGACGGGGATCGCGAAGCTAATGTTGGTCCCCTCGATCTTGGCGACCGCCACGCCCAGCAGAGTCCCCTGGGGTCCGACGATCGGCCCTCCTGAGTTCCCCGGGTTCAGCTCGCCGTCGAGCTGAATCACCCGCCCGCCGGGTGTCTTGCGCAGGCTCGCGATCGAGGCACGGGAAATCGACGGACTCGGGTTGCGGTCTCCGGCGGCTAAGGCCCCGCCCAGGGGGTAGCCGACGACGTAGACGGGGAGGGTCTCGCGGGCTTCGTCCGTGACCACGAGGGCTAGGGGCTCAGGAAGCTGCCGGCCCGAGACGGACACGAGCGCCAGGTCTCGCTCAGGGTCCGTCGCGAGGACGCTCGCGGTGCAAGACCACTCGCTGCTGGATCCACTCTGGAACACCGCGGTCAGCGTAGAACCCGGTTTGCCCGCCTCGGCCACGACGTGGGCGTTGGTGATCACGTGGCCCCGGGTCTTGTCGCGCGCGACGAGGAAGCCAGAGCCCGTCGTGAGCAGTCGCCGCCCTCGCGAGACCTTGAGGAACACCGTCCCCGCCTTGAGGCGATCGACGGTGGTTCGAGGGAGCGCCTGCTGGGCCTCCGCGACGCCTGAGAGAAGGAGGACTGAGAGGAGGGGAAGAGCTAGGCAAGTGAAGACGGCGCGCATGGCGACCTCCCAAGGGAAGAGGATAGCAACGGCGCCGGGCTGTCGTTCGTCGAGCGACGTCTGGAGTGGGTCCCCGTCGGGCGCTCTCGGGAGCGAGTAAGCTCCGGGCAATGTCGCTTGACGCGAGAGACGTGTGGCTTGGCTCCGAGGTCCTGAACAAGGGCCTCGCGCCCCGAGGACACCTCCTCTCGGCGGCCCGTAAGCGAGCAGCGGGCGACGCCCGCTCGCTGAGTGAGATCCTCGTCGCGGGTGGCGTGTTGACCGAGGGCCAGGTCGCGCGCTTGGCGGCCTTGGCGGGGGACTTCAGCGCAAAGGGTCCGCCCCCGGCTTGGCTCGAAGAGCTCTCCAATCCACCCGAGGCGCCTCCCCGCCGCCGGAGAGGGAGCGGTGCGCTTCTCCGGCGGGGCGATGCGAAAGCTGACGGAGTCGAGACCCTGATCGATTCGACGGGAGCGCTCGGAGTGTCGCCCAAGCGAGGAGCGCGACCTCGCTCCGGGAACGAAGGGGGCGCGGTCAAGACTCTCCTTGGCGCCGCAGTGATCCCGGTCCCGGGGCTCGACGGCGGGGCGCGCTCGGAGGGGCACGGCACCGTGAAGCTGCAGCCCCCCTCACCCAAGGGGGCCCAGAAGGAGAAGCGAAAGCCGAGCGCTCGTCCGAAAGGAGCAGGGAGCGGCTCTGCTTCCAGGCGATCCAGGCAGGGGAAGCCCGAGACGCTGGGCGGCTACGAAGTCTTGGAGGAGATCGGTCGGGGCGGCATGGGCGTCGTCTATCGGGGGCGGGCGCCCAGCCTCGACCGAGAGTGCGCGATCAAGGTTCGAGTCAGCTCGAGCAACGATCTGCGAGAGATCTGTAGATTCCAGAACGAAGCCGTCTTATCCGCTCGCTTGCGCCACCCCAATATCGTGGGCGTGCTTCACGCAGGGGAGGAGGAGGGCCGCCTCTACTTGGTCATGGAGTATGTCGAGGGCGTGACCTTCACGCGCTGGATCGAGGAGCACGCGACCCCTGCAGACCTCCGCGTGGGGCTGGGGGTCGTGATCGGGGCTGCTGACGCCTTGGCCTACGCGCACACCCAGGCCGTGATCCACCGCGACGTCAAGCCGGAGAACATTCTCGTGACCGCCGAAGGCGAGGCGAGGATCACCGACTTCGGCCTCGCGAGAGGAGCCGGCGTGCACCTCGACTTGACGCTCGAGGGCCAGGCGTTGGGGACCCTCAACTACGCTCCACCCGAGCAGGCCAACGGTGAGCTCGAGCGGATCGGCCCTCGGAGCGACGTCTACGGCCTCGGCGCCACGCTCTACCACCTCCTCTCGGGAGACGCTCCCTACTCCGAGGACGAGGGCTTGAGCGTGTTCTACAAGGTCTTGAGGGGGCTCCCGCTCCCGAAGCCCAGCGGCCTCGCTGAGGCCCGAGGGCGAGCACCCGTCGCGTCCCCTCTCGATTGGATCTGCGCCAAGGCCATGGAGCCCGACGCCCAAGATCGCTATGCGACCCCGGCGGACCTCGCCGACGACTTGCGCGCCTTCCTCGAGGGGCGGCCCATTCAGGCCCAGCCGGCGGGGACCGGCCACCGGTTGGAGAAGTTCGTGGCCCGGCACCGAGCCCGGCTGGCGGGAGCCTCAGTCTTGGCGGGGGTTCTCTTGTTGGGCTTCACGGCTTCGTTCGGAGTGGCTCAGATCCAGGCCAACGAGGCCGCGCGCGCCCTCGTTCGTCAGGACGAGCGCGCCGCCCTCGAGCACGCCGATTCGATCGTGCGGGCGGTCCAAGTCGACATGCTGACGGGCCGCGCGGATCTGGCTCGCAAGCTCGCCCGTGACCTCGGCGCGGAGGGGGGGCCTTCCGTCGAGATCGCGCGCACCGACGGGACGCTCGCCTATCGAGACAACTCGACCCGCAAAGCCGTCGCAGCTCGCCTAGCCGAGAAGAGCGTTCGCGCCGAGGGGGAGCGCCGCTTCCCCGAGCTCGCCGTGGCGATCGATCAGCTCGAGACCTTTGGGGGCTCTGCGGGCGAGGGCGAGGCCGCTCCGGTGCGCCTAGAGGTCGACTCGCAGGCGTGGACGCGCGTATTGCGTGGTGGGAAGCCGCTCAGCTACACGCGCGGCGAGGGAGACGACTCTGAGTTGGTCGTGCTCTATCCGCTCCTCAACGCCGAGCGCTGCCAGGTCTGCCACGGGGAGCCGCAGGCCTACGGGCGCTACCAAGAGAACAAAGTTCGAGGAGTGGTCGTCGTCCGTCGCTCCCAGTCGCAAATGCGCGTCGAAATGGCCCAGGCGTCCAGGCGGGCTCGGATCGCTGGTCTGGTGACGGCCTTGATCACGGGTTGCATGGTCCTGGTCCTTGTCCGTGCGCTGGGCCTTCGCTCCCAGGACCGGATCTTTGGCGTGGCAACTCCGCCCCCGAACGAGGTTGGCTGACGGGAGGGATCTCGTCCCGCGGGTCGCTCACCCCTGCTCCAGAGCGACTCTCTGTTGACTCCGCTAGCGGGAGGTGCACTGAAAAGGTCGTGCCCTCGCCGAGCACGCTCCGGACGGTGAGTTCGCCTCCGTGAGCCTGCACGACGTGCTTTACGATCGCGAGCCCGAGGCCGGTGCCTCCCAACTGGCGGGATCGTCCTTTGTGGACTCGGTAGAAGCGTTCGAAGATCCGATCTCGATCTTCAGGCGCGATTCCGATCCCGGTGTCGATCACGTCGAGGCCCACGTGGCGCGGGTCGAGCCGCACGCGGAGACGGATTGATCCGCCCTTTGGGGTGTACATGATCGCGTTGTTGAGGAGGTTGTCGACGACTTGGCGAAGATACTCCTGGTCCCCGGTGACCTGCGCGACGTCGTCAGGCAGCTCGACGCTGAGGGAGATCTCCTTCTCTTTGGCGAGCGATTGGAGACCCTCGACCGACTCGTTGACGGGGTCGCGAAGGTCGAGCAGGAGTCTCTCGAATCGAGCCTGCTCGGACTCGATCCGCGAGAGCGCGAGCAGGTCGCGAATGATCGTGGAGAGGCGGTCCGTCTGGGCGTTGGCCTGCTCGAGGAAACGCCGCCGCTGCTCGGCCGAGAGGCTCTCGTCGGGGCTGTCCAGGAGCGTCTCAAGCAGCGCCCGAATCGCGGTCAGGGGGGTCTTGAGCTCGTGCGAGACGTTGGCGACGAAGTCCCGGCGGACCGCCTCTAGGCGGCGCAGCTCGCTCACGTCGTGAATCACAACCACAGCTCCAGCTGAGAGCGAGGGGTCTGCTCCTTGGAGCGGGGCGGCGTGCAACTGGAGGACTCGGTCGCGGGGGCTCGAGGGCAATGTGAGCTCCTCGGTCGAAGCCTGTTGGGTCTCCAAGGTCTCGGCCAGGATCTCGCACACGGAGCTCATGCGCGTCACGTCTCTCGTTTGGAGGCCAATACTCGTGGTGGGATCGGTCTCGAGGAGGCGCCCCGCGACGGCGTTCATGTGGAGGATTCGTCCGTCGGCGTCGACTGCGACGAGGCCCTCGACCATAGACGCCAGGATCGCGCGGAGCTTGAGGCGGTCGGTGTCGATCGTCTCGAGGCGGTCTCGCAGCTGTCCCGCCATGGTGTTGAAAGCCAGAGCGAGATCCCAGACCTCGTCACGGTGCTTGGGGAGCGCGACTCGGGCCGTGTAGTTCCCCTCGGCGAAGGAGTTGGCGACCGCCGTCACTTCTTCGAGGGGGCGCGAGATACGGCGCGCGAGCCAGACGCCCGGCACGAGGGCGATCAAGAACCCCAGCACGCTCCCGAGCAGGACCGCGTTGCGGACTCGGGCCAGGCGCTCGTCGAGGAGCGAGTGGGTGAGCGAGGCGCGCACGACGAGCCGTTCACCTCCAGGCCGCGTCACGGCCCGCGCAAAGTAGGTCATGCGAGTGCCAAGCGTCGCGCTGTAGCGCGTCGCCGTGCCGACGTCTCCCTGGAGCGCTTGCACGATCTCTGGGCGCTGAGCGTGATTGTCGAGGGAGGAGGGCGGGCGCTCGGAGTCGGCGAGCACCGCGCCGCTCTCACGAACAATGGTCAGGCGCGTCCCGACTCGGCCGCCGAGGCGCGTCACGACGCCCTGAAGGTCTGCCTCGGCTGGGGCCTGAGCGACCGTCTCCGCCAAGGTCAAGGTCTGGTGTCGGAGGGAGCGGCGGATCTCGTCCAGCGTGAGGGCTTCGGTCCAACGCTGCACGAGCACCCCGACGACCGTCGCCGTCAGGAGGACGAGGACGGCCGCGCTGAGGAGGAGCTTCCAGAGAAGCTTCATGCTCCTAGCTCTGGGAGGGGCTGGGCGAGTCACGGAATCGATAGCCGACCCCTCGGACCGTCTCGAGGAGGCTGCGGCTCTTGCCCAACTTGCGGCGGATCGCGCCTACATGCACGTCAATGTTGCGATCCACGAGCGTCGCAGATTCGCCCATGACGCGGGTCAGGAGGTGATTGCGCGTGAAGACTCGACCTCGGTTCGTGGCCAGGTAGTGCAAGAGTCGAAACTCGGTCGCGGTGACCTCGACGTCTTGGCCCTCGACGGTGACGCGGTGGCTGGAGGAGTCGATCACGACTCCGTCCGCGAGGAGTCGATCGCCGCGGAGCTGCTCAGCGTCCCAGGTGCCGCGTCGCACGACGGCTTTGACTCGAGCGATCAGGACTCGCGGGCTAAAGGGCTTCGAAATGTAGTCGTCGGCGCCTGCTTCGAGCCCGGCAATGACGTCCTCCGCGTCGTCCTTGGCGGTCACCATGATCACGGGGATCGCTCTCAGATCTGGATCTGACTTGAGCAAGGCGCAGAGCTCGAGGCCGCTCATTCCCGGCAGCATGATGTCGAGCAGGATCGCGTCAGGGAACTCGGACTGGACTTTCTCGAGGCCCTCCTCTGCGGTCTCGGCGCCGCTGACTCGGAACCCCTCCCGGCGGAGGTTGAACTCGACGACCTCGCGGATATCAGGTTCGTCCTCGATCACGAGAATCCGCTCGCGGGCGGCGGCAACTGGGGTCACGGCTGAGAGCCTCCGGTGCTAGGTAGCCTGGCTTGGATCGGTGAAGGCACGATAAAGACGCGTCTGGCGCGCGCAATGAGCGGGTCTCGGTCGAGGCTAACCCTCGATCTCTCAAAGGCTTTGGTCTGGCCGTCAGCGCCGCTCAGGGCCCCCCCCCGCCCTGGGCGGCGTCACAGCACCTCTTCGCCTGACCCGGGGGTAGCTTGCCGAGGTCGCCGCCTATGCCGGACCTCGTCGACCCCAAAGGTCGCACCAACGAGCGCGAGCATGAGCGGGAACACATAGAACGCAGGCTTCCCGAACTCGGCCCCCCGGGGGCGATAGATCTCAGCGCTCGCGAGGCACACCCCGAGGTAGAGGGCCGTGACGGTCAGGCCACAGGCGGCCCAGAGTCGGAGGTCCAGGGGCGGGCGCGAGCGTGGAGGAGAGCTGCGCGTGGCTCCCTCGGCCGCGAGGAGCACGCGCCACTTGTCGAGGTCCCAGGCGAAGAGTCCGAGGGTCGTGATCCACATGATCGTGACCACGGTCGCCGTCGGGTAGACCCCAGTGCTCCAGCAGAAGACGAAGATCGCGGTCAGGACTGGCAGCAGCAGGGCTGCGCCGGCGGTTGCGTAGCGCTGACTCAGAAGGAGGAAGGCTGCGCTGAGTTGGACCACCCCAACGAAGGAGTAGAACGCGCCCGTCGCGTGGAAGGCGTGGAGGAAGTCGTGAAACGCTCCCGTCTTGGCGGGGTCCGTAAAGGGCTGGCCGAGCACTTTCTTGAGCCCGGCGGGGACGAAGGCGAAGGCGAGGAAGATCCTCGCGAGGGCGACGCCCAGGTTGGCCCAGCGCCTCTCGCGGAGTCCGAGCACGAAGCGCTCAAGTGAATCGAGCATGTGGTGAGCCTTCGCTCGGAGCCTAAACCGGAGGCCTAGTGCCGCCCGTCACAAGTTGCGGTACACCCCAATGCTCTCGTGGGGGAGGGGTTTGCCCCCTCCC
>JAESQQ010000882.1 GCA_016765095.1 Planctomycetota bacterium
CGGGAGCTTCTCGGGCCGGCCCTCCTGGTCGTCCAGCCACTGCGACCAGATCCGCACCATATAGCGCAGGACCCGAAACGCCATGAGCCGATCCACCGTGCTCTGGTGCTCGAAGAGCACGTAGATCAGCGTCTCCTGCTCGCCCAACACCGCCCGATAGAGGACGTCGCTCGATCGATCGCGGAGCGCCTCCTCGACAAACTCACTCGGTGCGCGAGTGATCTCTGCGCCTTCGAAGGCTTGAGCGACCTCTGGCGGCAGCACCGCCCGGCAAAGAGAGCGGGCTGCCTCAGGCGTCAGGCTGGCCTTGAAGAGCGCGTCGTGAGGATGGTTCGTCATTGGCCCGATCCTACGGGCGCAGCCGACGCCGTTCAGCTTTGCCCCCTCCGTCCGTCCCGGACGTTGAGGAAGCCTTCCAATCACCGGCGCGAGTTGGAACGCGCAAACCTCAGACGACTTGGTAGCTTCGCAGGCTGGAATCGAAGCGGCCCCGCCCGGTGTTACAAGCACCGAGCAGGGCCTAACCCCACGGAACCGATAGGAGGATCCGCATGGCTGGCTCGCACCCTACCCCAACACCCAAGACTCCACCCGAGGCGGTGCCGCGCTCCTAGCGCCACCTCCTCCACCCCGCTAAACACCTGGCATTCCGCTCCTCCGGGAGGTGGGCTATGGATAGGCCACGCGGGATTCCCGTACGCACCCTGCTGCCTGCGCGCACGCTCGGCCCCTTCGTGGCGAGCTGCCTGGCCCACGGTCCGTACGCCCGCAGGACTCACCCCTTCTTACCCCGAGGTGCTCTGTGTCCTGCTCCCATTCCACTCCCAACACGTCCCTAGACGACGCGTCCGCGTCTCCTGTCCCCACGCTCCGCGCAGTGCCCAACCCCGAGGGCCATGCGCCCAAGGACCCCGCTGTGCACCTACCTCCCCTCGTGCTCGACCTCGACGGCCTCACCTACTCCCTAACCACCGAGAAGCGAAAGACGATCGTTCATGTCCGCCACTCCGCAGACCCCGACGAGCCGGGCTTCACTGATCGCGTCGACCTGATCGACTTCCGTCGACGCCAGCGCCTGGCGCGCGACGTCGCGGACTCGTTTGGTCGCGAGGATCGCGAGATTCTCGGGCACCTGACCGTGCTCCTCGACGCCATGGAGCGTGCCTCGACTGCCGAGCCTGAGGAGGTCAAGTTGACGGCCGAGCGTAGGCGCGCGGCGATCAAGCTCCTCCGCCGAGGCGACCTATTGGAGCGTGCCGCCAAGGCCATGGAAGCTGTCGGCCACGTCGGAGAGCCCAACTGCAAACGGATCGGCTATCTCGTCGCGACCTCGCGGCTCCTCCCGCGGCCCCTGTCAGCGATCCTCCGCGCGCCCTCTGGCTGCGGAAAGTCGCAGCTCCTCGAAGCCGTCGAGGCCCTCGTCCCACCTGAGTCGGTCAGCTTTCTCTCGCGGCTGACGCCCCAGGCGCTGTTCTACGCGGGGCCGAACCACCTCAAGCACAAGCTCGTGCTCGTGGACGAGCAGGCGGGCGCGAGCGACGCCGACTACTCGATTCGCACCCTGCAATCGAAGGGCTTCCTCACGCTCCAGTCGCCCGGCAAGCCTCCGACTCGCGTCGAAGGTCCGATCGCGCTCATGTCCGGCACGACCTCGGCGGACCTCAACCCGGAGAATCTCAGCCGTTGCCTGGAGCTGAGCCTCGACGACAGCCCCGCGCAGACAGAGCGAGTCCAGGAGGCTCAGCGCCAAGCCTGGGCAGGCAAGCGGCGGACGAGCGTCGACGTCCAGCTCTGGCAGGACGCTCAGCGCCTCCTCGAAGCGCTCCCGGTTGTGATCCCGTTCGCGGAGCGGCTCCGCTTCCCCGCGCGCTCGACACACGACCGTCGCGGCAACGAAAAGCTCCTTGGCCTCGTCGCGAGCCACGCCCTCCTGCACCAGCTCCAGCGGGAGCGAGACGCCCAAGGGCAGGTCGTCGCGATTCCAGCCGACTACGCCGCCGTCCACGGGCTCTTGCAGCCCGTTCTGGCCGCCGAGCTGGACGAGCTGTCGCCGCGTGCGGCCCAGGTCTACCGCTGCCTGATCGAAGCAGGCGAGCCTCTGGCTCGAAGAGACGTCGCAAAGCGACTCCGCTGCGGCTACAACACGGCCAAGCGCGCCCTCGCGGATCTCCTCGCGCAGGAGCTGGTTGCGACCGTCTCAGGTAGAGCACCCACGCTCTATCGGGTGCTCGACGCAAGCGTGCTCGGCACCAGCGCCAAGCTCCTCAAGCCCGAGGCATTGGCATGATCGTTGCCACCGCCAACCCCTTGCAGCTATTGGGCTTGCTGGAAGCGTTGCCACAGGATTGCCACGCCTATCCCTTTGGCACGCCACGGGATAAGTGCCCGATTGCCAGATCCGCGCTCGGAGAGAGGGCCTCGTTTTCGAGCGCCAGGCCCCCCACCGACTTTGCCACTCGCCCGGCCTGACTCCCCAAGGGGTTAAGGGCGGGAGTGGCAGCGATTGCCACCCGATTGCCACGGGCTAAGCGCCCGCTGGCAAAGCACTAAGGCCCAAGTCTGAGCCTTGGTGGCAATCCGAGGACACGCACGTTTTCACCCACCCGCACCGCTGGCAGAGCCAGCGCTGGAGACCGTTATGGCCCGACTCAAGAAACTCACCTGGGGAGAGGTGGAAGACCTCTTCCGCACTCACCTCCGAGCACGAAACCTCTCGCCAAAGAGCGTCTACTGCTACTGCCTGGAGGTCTCCAGGCTCGCCGACCACCTCAGGCCCCTCCGGCCGAGTCAGGTCCGGACGGAAGATCTCAGGGACTACCAGGTCGGCTTGCTGTCTGGGACCGCCAGCCGATCCGGCAACCCGCTCTCGGGGCGCAACGTCTACCGGGTGACCTGCAACCTCGCGACCTTCTTCCGCTGGCTCCTCGATCACAACGGGATCGGCAAAGACCCGACGGCGCGTCTGGAGCGACCCAAGCAGAACCAGCCGCTCCAAGGCAACGTGCTTACGGTCGACGAGACGAGCCGACTGCTCGGAGCGGCGGAGGCGACGAACCCGGTTGGCCTGCGCGACCGGGCCATGGTCGAGCTTCTCTACGCGACGGGGCTTCGGCGCGCCGAACTGATCGGGCTCGACCTCGGCGACTTCAACCGGCGCGAGCGGCTACTCGACGTGCGGCACGGCAAGGGTGACAAGGCCCGTCAGGTCCCGCTCACACGCGCGGCGTGTCTGCGGCTGGAGGTCTACCTCAAGGAAGGACGTCCGCAGCTTGCGGCAGGGCCGAGCGAGGAGGCGCTGTTTGTGACTCGCTTTGGGCTTTGGATTGCGGGTAGGAGAGCCCGTGCCCATGAAGCTCCTGCACCGTCTGGCTGCGGGCGCTGGGATGGGCAAGCGGGTGACGCCGCACACGCTGAGGCGGACCTTCGCGACGCACCTCCTCCAGAACGACGTCAGCTTGCGGCATATCCAGACGCTCCTCGGACACGAGAAGCTCTCGACGACCGCGCGCTACCTCTCTCTGAACCCCGAGGAGCTGCGGCGCGAGATCTTGCTGCACCACCCACGCGAGAGGCTCGACCCGTGAGCAAGCGGCTCTCACAGGTGTTGGCACTTGAGCTGCTCAAGCGCCAGCGGATCCAACGGGCTCGAGCCCACTCCTCAATCGTGAGCGAGCAACGCCTCCTCCGCCGGTTGCTCCCACGGCTCGGCAAGCGCTTGGATCGAGTGACGGTAGGGGACGTCGAGCGCTGGCTCGCGACTCGGCTGACGGAGGTCTGTGCGACCACCGTCGGCCACGAGCTGTCCTCTCTGCGCAAGCTCTTCGAGGTGCTGGTGTCCGAAGGGCACGTGCAGCGAGATCCGACGACCGGGCTCAGCGTCAAGCAGAGCCCGCCTCGGCGTTTGGTCCTCAGCGAGGGAGACGTGGGGCGGCTCCTGGTCGAGTCGTCGCGGCTTGTCCGAGCAAGGCGCCCAGCGGAGCGATCCGCAGCGATCGCGCTGCGGAATCGAGCACTGTTGGAATTGCTCTACTCGCTGGGGATCCGCGCGGGAGAGGTCGTGCAGCTTCGCCTGCTCGATCTCGACCTCGCAGGGCGCACGATCTTCGCTCGGCGGGTGAAGGGAGGCCGCGGGGCGGCCCTCCCGCTGCCTGAATCGTTAGTGCCCCACGTGGAGCGATACGTGACCGAAGCTCGCCCTGAGCTGCTCTCGGTACGGGACGAGGCCAAGGGCCTGCTGCTCGTGAACGAGCGTGGGCGGCCCCTCGCATGCCGGGACGTCTGGCGAACCGTCAACAAAGTGGCCAAGCGAGCCGGGTTCGCCGCTCACCCACACGCACTGCGGAGGTCGGTCGCGACGCACTTGGTGCGCGACGGTGCCTCGCTCTTTGCGGTGCAGGAGCTGCTTGGACACAAGAGGCTCGACACGACTCAGCGATACGTTGGGGTAGAGGTCGAGGAACTTCGCGCTTCGCGCTGCCGTCGACGGCCTCGACAGGTCGATCTATCGGGTGGAGACGGATCGTCAAGACTGAGCATGAGCCTCGAAGCCTCCTCGCTTGACAGCGACGGCACTCCTAGCCACCTTGCTGACTGAGGTGTCAGCAGCCACGGCCCGGTGAGCTGGCGCATGACCCCGAAGGGTGCGCGCAGAGTGGCTGGCATCGGCAGTGCGATCGACGGCGAGGAGGGTCTTGTCAAAGACCTCTATTGGGAGGAGGACGCGGAAACGTGGTCAGAAGGTAGGTACTTGGTCCTAGTCCTGGTGATCGAGGTCAACGGGGAGCTAAAGAAAATCTCCGACTACGGGTCAGACATTGGTGCCGTAGGCCACTTTATCTGGCCATGATCGCCCCGGTTTTGGCCACTTTGTTTGGCCACGCGGAGAGCGAGGCGCCCAGAGGCCCGGCAGGCCGCGCGGGCTGATC